>CADBQJ010000130.1 GCA_902796785.1 Fibrobacter succinogenes | reverse complement strand
GCTGGGGAACTTCCTGCGCTTCCCGGTGCAGGCGGCCACGAACGGGGGCGGGGCCTTCATGATCCCCTACCTCGTCGCCTTCCTCCTGCTCGGCATCCCGCTCGCCTGGATGGAATGGACCCTCGGGCGCTACGCCGGCCGCCACGGCTACGGCACGGCCCCGAGCACGCTCCACGTCCTCTTCGGCAGGAAGCGCCCCTGGGCGAAGCACCTGGGCTCGATCGGGCTCCTGCCTCCCCTTTTCATCATCTTCTACTACGTCTTCATCCAGTCGTGGATTCTCGCGTTCGCCTGGTATTCGCTCACCGGGCGGCTGATGGAGGTCGTGTCGAGCGGGCCCGAGGCCGTCACGGCCTTCTTCGGCGACTTCATCATGCTGAAGAGCTGCGTCGGGCCGGTTCCCGCCGCCATTCTCTTCTTCCTCGCCACGTTCGCCTGCAACATGGCGGTCATCGCCCTGGGCGTGCGCAAGGGCATCGAGCGGGTGAACAAGATCTGCATGCCAATACTCCTCGTCCTCGGGCTCGTCCTCGTGGCGCGCGTGCTGACGCTTCCGAACGTCGGCGCGGGCCTCGCCTTCATGTGGAACCCGAACTTCGGCGAGCTCGCCAATCCCAAGGTCTGGATGGCGGCCGCCGGCCAGGTCTTCTTCACGATGAGCCTGGGCATGGGCATCATCTGGTGCTACGCGAGCTACCTCAGGCCCAAGGAGGACCTCGTCCTCTCCTCGCTCACCGCCAGCGCCACGAACGGCTTCGCCGAAATCGTCGTCGGCGGCACGGTCGTCATCCCCGTCGCGGTCATCATCGCGGGCGCGAACATCGAGGAATGCGCGAAGCTCGGCACCTTCGGGCTCGGCTTCCAGACCATGCCCTACGTGTTCGGATCGCTCCCGCTCGGCGGGGCGCTGCAGACGATCTGGTTCGCCCTGCTCTTCTTCGCGGGCATCACCAGCGCCATCTCCATCCTCCAGCCGCTGATCAGCTTCTGCGAGGACGACCTCAAGTTCACGCGCCGGAAGTCCGTCGCCGCCGTCGGCGCGGTCACGTTCGCCGGCGGCCTCGCGGCCATCTTCGGGCTCGGGGCGGGCACGGTGGACGAACTCGACTTCTGGGGCGGCACGTTCCTGCTGGTGGTCTTCGGCGCGATCCAGGCGATCGTCTTCTCGTTCGTTCTCGGGCGCCGCAGGGCGAAGACCGACGACGGAAGCGAGGACAGCGAGGCGTTCGCCCTGATGAACGAAGGCTCGCGGCTCGCGCTCCCCCGCTTCCTGAGGCCCGTCATCCGGTACGTCTGCCCGGCCTACCTGATCGTCCTGCTGGTCTCGTTCACGCTGACCGACGGGCTCCCGATCCTCACGCTGAGCAACGTCCCCGCCGACGCGAAGGTGACCTTCCTCGGCGCGGAATTCCCGCAGCTGGAATTCACCTGGGCCTTCCGCGGATTCCTGCTCCTGGCGGTCGCGCTGCTGAACGTCGCGATCTTCCGGGCCTGGAGGAAGGGCGGCCCCGCCGAGCGCGGGCGCGACGCCCGTGTCCACGCGGTCGCGGTCGGCGACGCGGAAGGTTCCCTCGCGGCCGAGCCGGAAAAGGAGGCGTAGAAGATGGATTCCGAACTGACCGCGGGCGGCCTGCTCTTCATGCTCCTCTCCTGGGGCGCGATCGTCGCGCTCTGCGCCTTCTGCTTCGCGAAGCTGTTTGGGAAAAAGTGATCGAAAAAGGGCTCCGGAAAGGAGCCCTTTTCCCATCTACGCGAAGCGGATGCTACGCACTAATCCCTGATCCCTAAGACCTAACCACTGATTCAGTCCTTCACGCAGCGGACGGAGAAGCCGTCGCTCTTGCCGCCGTTGGATACGGATGCGGCATCGCTTATGCTAAGGCCCAGCGTGTAGGCCGCCGTTTCGCTGACATCGGACGAAGACCAGAAATACTCGCTAAGGCCATCGTATATGAACATATCGTAGCTGCCGGCCAAATAGCCTGTGCCAAGCGCCGCGAAACCGTAGACATCGTCCCCGACGTGGCCGTCGTCCCACCCTTCGGTCGATTTCAGCATCTTTCCGGCGACGCTCGCGCCGCCGACCGTGTCGATCAACGCGTTCCATTCGGCCGAGGAGGGCAGATGCCAGCCTTCGGGGCAGACGCCCCGGACCTTGCCGGAGTCAGCCGCGCAGTCCGCATACTTGCCGCATCCGGTCGTCGCGCTGTCCATCGCCGCCGACCAGGCATAGAGTCGCCCGAATCGGGCGCAATAGTCGGCGTTGTTGCGGTAGCACCAGTTGCCGTAGGTCGCGCCCTCCACCCGGTATTCGTGGTTCAGGTTCTCGGCCATCCAGACCCGACCGCCGATCGTGACGTGCCTGTAGAGGCGGTTGTCCCGAACGTCGCACAGAAGCGTCGCGGCGTCGAACGTTCGCGCGCCGCAACTCCCCTTGCTCGAATAGAGCGTGTCGGACGCGTCTCCGCAAGTCACGATGACGGAAGGCGCGCCGAAGGCGTCGAGGAACTTCCGGGAGGAGCACCCTTCGCCCGCGGCGCCGTCGGTCAGCGTGTCGAGAACGACCCCGTCGCAGACGATTTCGAGCCCCTCGGCGATCTTGTTGCCGACGCAGCTGGTACCGGAGTCGCCCGGAGCGCCGGCACCGCCCTTGTCGCCCTTCCTGCCGTTCAGCACGGTGTCTTTGGCGTTGCCACAGACGATTTCCACGCCTTCCACGCCGTCCACTTCGATGGAGTTCAGGTCGCAGCCGGATTCTCCGCCTTCGCCCTTCATCGAGATCCACTCCTTGCCGTTGCAGACGTAGAGTCCGCCGTCCTCGGCGTTGAGGACGAGTTCGCCCAGCGCGGACGAGTCGCACTTGCCGGCGGCGGAGAGATCGGCGACCGTCTTCGCGCCGGTCATGTTCGTCGTGGAGTTGGTCACGTCGTCGCCGCAGGCGGCGAGCAGCGCGGTCAAGGCGCTCAGGCCCGCGAGGACGCCGACGCGGCAAAGTTTCATGGTTTGGGACTTCATTCCGCTCTCCTTTTGGGTGTTTCGTCCAAATTATCACTTTTCCGAAGAAATTCGCGGTTTTGCCTTTGCAAAAATTGGGACGACAAGGTCCTGACTGCGCGAAAAAAGGCCCCTTTCCGGAGCCTTTTCTCGGAGCCCTTTTCCAATCTACGCGTAGCGGATTATCCGCACTAATCCCTGATCCCTAAGACCTAATCCCTAGAACTCCGCCATCGCCGCGAGCGTCTTCGCCAGAAGCTCTTCGGCGCGCTCTTCGGAGCCGCTTTCGGTGTAGCACCGGAATTCGGGCGCGTTCCCCGAGGGGCGCAGGTGGATCGTGTCGCCGTCGGCGAAGAAGATCCGCACGCCGTCCAGGTCGTCGACCCGGACCGCCTCCGTGCCTTCGATCCCCGCGAATTCCGCGGTCAGTTCGGGCAGGGTCGCGCGCCGGAGCCGCTCGATCGCGGCGGCGCTCCGCTCCGTCGGGTATTCGCGCAGAAGCCCGCTGGCTCCGGCGCGCGCGGGCAGCTCGGCCAGGAGCGCGGAGAGGGGGATCTTCCGGCGCGAGGCCGCCGAGAGGGCGAGGACCATCGGGAGCAGCGCGTCGCGCGTCGGGAGGGGCGGGAGAACCCGGCCGTCGCGGCGGGCTTCGGTCTGGACGAGGAAGCCGCCGTTCGCCTCGAACCCGACGACGGAGGCCCCTTCGGGCGCGCGGGCGGCGAGCTCCTCCATCCCGGCGATGACGTAGGGGCTGCCGATCTTCGTGCGCAGGATCTCGAACCAGCCGCAGAGCTCGGCGCCGGTCGTGCAGCTCGCGGGAAGCGCGACAGCCCGCGCTCCGAGCTCCCGCGCGGCCGTCAGGCCGAGAGCGTCTCCGCGCCACCAGATTCCGCGCTCGTCCGCGAGGAGCGGCCGGTCGGAGTCCCCGTCGGTCGAGAGGACCGCGTCGTAGCGCCCGAGCGCGCCCCATTCGCGGCCGAGCTTCCGGTCGCGGTCCGAGATCGCCTCGGTGTCCACGGGGACGAATTCCTCCGCGCGGGCCAGGGGCTCGACCTCGGCGCCCATCCGGCGCAGGAGCTCCGGCAGGAAGTCGCGCCCGACGGCGGAGTGCTGGTAGTACCCCAGGCGCAGGCCGCGCAGCGCGCCGCCCCCGAGGAATTCCAGAATCCGCTTCGCGTAGATTTCGTGGGCCCACCCCGCCTCGGGGACGGCGCCGAAGCCGTCGGGCTCGTCGGAGAGGAGCGCCCCTTCGGGCGAGAAGAGCCCGTCCGGGACCTCGACCTCCAGCGCGGAGATCCCCCGCTCGTCCTCCTTGCGGATTTCGCCCGAGGCGCGCGTGAACTTGATGCCGTTGCGGTCCGCGGGAATGTGGCTCCCCGTCACCATGATCGAGGGGATCCCCCGGGCCATCGCGCCGCAGGCCAGCGCGGGCGAGGGAATCGCTCCGCAGTGCAGGACCTCGCCGCCCAGGCGGCGGACCGCGGCGGCGCAGGCCCGGACGATGCGCGGCGTGGAGGGGCGCAGGTCGCCGCCGAGGGCCACCTTCGTCCCCGGGCCGAACTCGCCCAGGTTCTCCAGGTGCTTCAGGAAGCCCGTCGCGTAGACGAAGCAGAGCCGGTCGTCCATCCTGGAGACGAGCCCGCGGGCCCCGCTGGTGCCGAACTTCACGCCGCTTTCCGCCATCCATTCCGATATGCGCATCGTCACTCCTCGTCCAGGGAAGGCGCCAGCCAGCGCCGCGCCTCGTCCATCGTCCATCCCTTGCGGGACGCGTAGTCCGCGAGCTGGTCGCGGCCGATCTTCCCGATTCCGAAGTAAGTGCTCTTCGGGTGGGCGAACATCAGCCCGCAGACCGAGGAGACCGGGGAGATCGCGTAGTTCTCCGTCAGCTTCGCGCCGACGTTCCGCTCCACCTCCAGCAGCGACCAGATCTTCGCCTTCTCCGTGTGGTCGGGGCAGGCGGGATACCCCGGCGCGGGGCGGATGCCGACCGCGGGCCCGCCGTCGCCGATTCCCCAGAGGTCGCTCATCGTCTTCCGGTGCGTCCACTCCGCGGCGGCCTCGGCCAGCCGGTCGAACAGCAGCTGCCGGAGGAGCGCGGAGTACTCGTCGCCGCGCGAGCGCGCCTCCGCGGCGGCCTCGGTTCCCCCGAAGACGGAGACCTCGAAGAGGCCGATCCAGTCCGGGATCCCGGAGGATTTCGGCGCGACGAAGTCCGAAAGGGAATAGAGCGGCCCGCCGTCGGCGCGGACGCGCTGCATCCGCAGGAAGCAGAGCCGCTCGCGGACCGCGTCGCGCGCCTCCGACGCGTAGATCTCCACGTCCTCGCCGACGGCGTTGGCCGGGAGGACCGCGGCGACGCAGCGGATGTCGGGCTCCAGGCGCGCCAGCTCATCCTGCGCGTCGCGGAAGAGCTTCAGGGCCTCGTCGCGCTGTTCCGGATCGTCGGCGATCGCCGGCCAGTGCCCGCGGAAGCCCCACGCCGCGAAGAACGCGGACCACTCGACGAGCCCGGAGACCTCGTCGCGCGACGGGCGCCAGAGCGCGGTTTCCGAACTCTTCGGCGCGGAAGGACGCGAGCTCAATTCCACTCCCCTTCGAACTTCCTGCGGCGCGCCTCGTCCAGGGGCACCTTCGCCGCTGGCCCGTTCGCGGACCGCTTTTCGCGCGCGGCGGCCTGTTCCTCCAGCAGCGCCCTGCGCGCCGCCTCGCCCGTGACGGGATGGAGGAGCGACTTGAGCACGCCGGGCATGCGGGAGGCGTCGGCGGTCTGGGCCACGACGCCGGAGGGATAGGCGGGCGCCAGGCGCAGCGCCGTGTGCAGCTTCGACGTCGTCGCGCCGCCGACCAGGAGCGGGATCTTCAGCCCCGCCTCCTCCATCCGCTCCGCGACCACGCGCATCTCGTCCAGGCTCGGCGTGATCAGGCCGCTGAGCGCCACGGCATCGGCCTTCTCGGCGACCGCGGCCTCCAGGATCCTCTCCGGCGGCGTCATCACGCCCAGGTCGACCACCTCGTAGCCGTTGCAGGCGAGGACGACCGAGACGATGTTCTTCCCGATGTCGTGCACGTCGCCCTTCACGGTGGCCAGCACGATCTTCCCCGCGGAGACCGACTTCTTCGCGCTCTCCGCGAGCAGCGGGTTGAGGATCTCCACGGCGGCCTTCATCACGCGGGCGCTCTTCACCACCTGCGGCAGGAACATCTTCCCGGCGCCGAAGAGCTCGCCCACGCGGTTCATCCCCTCCATCAGCGGCCCCTCGATCACCGCGAGCGGCGTCTTCAGCTCCGCCAGCACCTCGGGCATGTCCTCGGCCACGTAGCGGTCCACGCCCATGACGAGGGAGGTCGCGAGCCGTTCGCAGGCGCCCTTCGTCCGCCATTCGGGCGAGGCCGCCGCGCTCTCCGCCTGCGCGGAGTTCTTCACCGACTCGGCGATCTCCACCAGCCGCTCCGCGGCGTCCGGACGCCGGCAGAGGACCACGTCCTCCAGCCGTTCGCGCAGTTCCGGCTCGATCTGGTCGTAGGGGCGCAGCTGGCCCGCGTTCACGATCCCGCAGTCCATGCCGGCGGCGATCGCGTGGTAGAGGAAGACGGAGTGCATCGCCTCGCGCAGCGGGTTGTTGCCGCGGAAGGCGAACGAGACGTTGGAGACGCCGCCGACGACGTGCGCCCCGGGGCAGTTGGCCTTGATCCAGCGCGCGGTCTCGATGAAGTCGAGCGCGTAGCGGTCGTGCTCCGGCATGCCCGTCGCCACGGTCAGGATGTTCGCGTCGAAGAAGAGCTCCGTTCCGGGGATTCCGAGCTCCTCCGTCAGGATTTTCCACTGGCGCGAAATGATTTCCACGCGGCGGTCGTACGTGGTCGCCTGGCCCTTCTCGTCGAAGGCCATCACCACCATCGCGCAGCCGAGCTCGCGCAGGCGCAACGCCCGCTTCCGGAAGACCTCCTCGCCCTCCTTGAGGGAGATCGAGTTGACGATCGGCTTGCCCTGCACGCACTTCACGCCGGCCTCGAGCACCTCCCAGCGCGAGCTGTCGATCATCCAGGGCACCGCGGCCACCGAGGGCTCCGACGCGAGGAGGTTCAGGAACTTCCGCATGACGGCGACCGAGTCGATCAGGCCGTCGTCGAGGTTGACGTCGATCACGCGCGCGCCGTTCTCCACCTGGAGCGCGGCGATGCCGAGCGCCTCGGCGTAGTTCTCCTGCTCGATCAGCTTGCGGAACTTCGCCGAGCCGGAGACGTTCGTCCGCTCGCCGACGTTGACGAAGTTGCTCCGCTCCGAGATCTCGAGGACGTCGGTGCCGGCCAGCAGCGTCCGCTCCGGAAGCTTCGGCACCTCGCGCGGCTTCCGCCCGCGCACGAGGTCGGCGATCTCGCGGATGAAGGTCGGGTCGGTGCCGCAGCAGCCCCCGAGGACGTTGACCAGGCGCCGGTCGACGAAGCTCTCGAGCTCCGCGCGCATCCCCTTCGCGTCCTGGTCGTACTGCCCGAACTGGTTCGGAAGGCCGGCGTTGGGGTGGGCGCTCACGCGGCACTCCGCGATCCGCGCGAGGGTCTCCACGTGCGGGCGCATGGCCGCCGCGCCCAGCGCGCAGTTCAGTCCGATGCTGTAGATCTCCGCGTGGCGGACGGAGGCGTAGAGCGCCTCGAGCGTCGGCCCGGTCAGCAGGCGGCCCGAGGCGTCGGAGATCGTGCCGGAGACCATGATCGGGACCAGCTCCCCGCGCTCGGCGCAGACGCTCCGGATCGCGCAGAGCGCCGCCTTCACGTTGAGCGCGTCGAACGCGGTCTCCACCAGGAGGATGTCGACGCCGCCCTCCAGGAGAGCGCGCGCCTGTTCGCGGAACGCCTCCTCGAGCGCGTCGAAGTCCACGGCGCGGAAGCCGGGGTCCTCCACCCTGGGCGACATGGAGGCGGTCTGGTTGGTCGGGCCCATCGACCCGGCCACGAACCGCCGCCGCGAGGGATCCTTCGCCATCGCCTCGTCGACCGCCTGTCGGGCGAGCTTCGCGGCGGCGAGGTTGAGCTCCGCGACGCGGCCCTCCTGCCCGTAGTCGCGCTGGCTGATGCGGTTGGCGTTGAAGGTGTTGGTCTCGACGATGTCCGCGCCCGCCTCCAGGTAGGCGCGGTGGATCGAGAGGATCACGTCGGGACGCGTCAGCGAGAGGAGCTCGTTGTTCCCCTTGAGCGGCACGGAGGCCTCGAAGCGCCCGTCGTTGTAGTCGGCTTCGGTCAGGCCGTGGCGCTGGATCATCGTCCCCATCGCGCCGTCGAGCACGAGAACGCGGGACGAATCCGCCTCTTCCAGCGCGGCCCAGGCTTCGCTCTTCTTCATCTCTCGGACCTCAGACGGGGTTGGGGACGTCGACGAACTCGATCTCCAGGCCGAACTTCTCCTCGAGCTTCCGCGAGAGGGCCTTCACGCCGAAGCGCTCGGTCGCGTGGTGCCCGCAGGCCACGAAGTGGAACCCTTCCTCCAGCGCCAGCTGCCGCGTCTGTTCCTTCGGTTCGCCGGTCAGGTAGAGGTCCACGCCGGGGTGTTCCAGCAGCTCCTGCACGTTGTTCGCCGCGCCGCCGGAGCAGATGGCGATCCGCTGGACCATCTCCGGCCCGCCGCGGAAGACCACGTTCGGTTCGCCGACGGCCTCGGAGATCTTCGCCATGAACTCGTCCACGGGGACGGGCCGCTCCAGCAGCCCCTGGCAGCCCACGAACCCCTCGCCGGACCTGGCGAACCCCTCGCGCTCGAAGAGGCCGAGCGCGGAGGCGATCTGCGCGTTGTTCCCCACCACGGGGTGCCCGTCGAGCGGAAGATGGTAGCCGTAGACCGAAATGCCGTTCTCGAGGAGGAGCTTCAGCTTCTTCGCCAGCGTGCCGCGGGGCAGCTTGGGGTCGCTGTTCCAGAAGCCGTGGGGATGGTGGACGAGGATGAAGTCGGCGTCGCGTTCGACTGCGGCGCGGATCAGCTCCAGATTGAGCGAAACGCCGCAAATCCCCTTCTTCGGTTCACGGTCGCCTTCGACGACCATGCAGTTGGGGGAATAGTCCTTGAATTTCGCGACTTCGAGGAAAGTCGCCAGCCAGGCTTCCAGTTTGCGCGCTTCCATAGCCCAAAACTATTAACATTGGGGGCATGGCACGACGGCTCCCCGACCCCGGTCTCTTCACGATTTCGCTCCTTTCGCGCACCGAGCGCGACGAGGCGGCCGCCATCGCCCTGATCGAGGAGCGGATCGGCCCGATCGCGCTGCGCTCCCCCGCGCACGAGTTCCCCTGGACCTCCTACTACCGCGACGAAGCCGGGGAGAGCCCGATCCGGCGCTACCTCTCCCTCGGCCAGCTCCTCCCGCGCGAGGAGCTCCCCGACCGCAAGCGGCTGACCATCGCGCTCGAGGCGGAGCTCTCCGGAGGCGGCCCGCGCCCGGTCAACGTGGACGCCGGCTGCCTCACGCAGGGGCAGCT
Source organism: Fibrobacter succinogenes (assembly GCA_902796785.1). GTDB lineage: Bacteria > Fibrobacterota > Fibrobacteria > Fibrobacterales > CADBQJ01 > CADBQJ01. The sequence goes on along the minus strand of CADBQJ010000130.1, from coordinate 729 downwards.
CTTCCTGGCCTCCACCAAGGACCAGAAGCAGCGCGTCTACGCCGGGAACGGCGTCTACGTGGAGCCCACGCTCTACTACCAGGACGGAGCTTGGCATTCCTTCCCCTGGAGCTACCCGGACTACTCCTCCCCCGTCGCCCTCGAATGGCTCGAGGCGTCGCGCGCGCTGCTGCGCCGCCTTCTCGCCGCCCGCTCCTGAACGCCGCGCATTCCGGAACGCCGCCCGATTCGGGAACGCTCGGTTCCGCCGCCGATCGCAAAAGAAAAAGGCCCCGCGTCGCGGGGCCTTTTCGAGTTCTCCGGCCGAAGCTACTCGGCGGCGGCCGCTTCGCCGGCGGCGGGCGCGGCGGGAGCGAGCTTGGCGCGCAGCTGGTCGCGTTCCTTGATCAGCTTTTCGCGGGCGGCCTTGGCTTCTTCGATCATCTTCTTCAGGGTCTCGTACTTTTCGCCCGGAGTCATGACCGTCGAAGCGAGCATCTGTTCGATGCGGGACTTGTTCTTGTTCCAGGAGACGTCGCGGAACAGCGTGCTCGGGTCGAACTTGGCGATCTTCATCGCGGCGACTTCGTTGTCCGGGCGGAGCTGGACGAGACGTTCGCGGCACTGCGAGGTCCACTTGTTGTCGATGCCGTAGTGCGCGGAGGCCTTGATGCAGTTTTCCCAGCGCGGGATGCCGCCTTCTTCGGCCGTGGTCGCCTTTTCCATCAGGGCGGCTTCGTATTCCTCGGC
>CADBQJ010000129.1 GCA_902796785.1 Fibrobacter succinogenes | reverse complement strand
CGCCTCGAGCGGGTGGATGCCGACGGCGAACCGCATGGAGTCCGGGTGCGCCTCGCAGAGCGCGACGGTCTTGTCGATCTCGCCGGTTTCGCAGCCGCAGTCCACGGTCCATTCGGGCCACCGTTCCGCGGAGGCCTTCAGCGCCTCCAGGTCGGCGAAACCGCCCTTCTCGATCGTCCAGGGAAGGTGGCAGTGCGAGTCGATCATCGGTAGCTCACCTCCAGCAGCGTCATCTCCTGCGGGCCGCGGGGCGTCGCGAGGACGACGGCCTCGCCCGCCTTCTTGCCGATGAAGGCCTTCGCCAGCGGGGATTCGTTGGAGAGCTTGTTGTCGTTGATGTCGGCTTCGCTCTTGCCGACGATCGTGTATTCGAACTCGCGCCCGTCGGAGGAGCGGCGCACGCGGATGGTGGCCCCGAAGCGGACGGAGCCGTCGTCGGCCACCTTCTCCACGACCACGGCGCCGGCGATGAGCCGGTCGAGGTAGCGCAGGCGGCGGTCGATCTCCCGCAGCCGCATCTTCCCGAAGGTGTAGGCGGCGTTTTCGGAGCGGTCGCCCTCGGCCGCGGCCACCTGGACCTGATGCTGCATTTCGGGGCGCTGGACGTCCTTGAGGTCCGTCCATTCCTCCACCACCTTGCGGTAGCCTTCCGGCGTCATGTAGAATTTCGGCATTTCCCAAAGGTAGGAAACGCTATCTTTTCGTCCATGGACTGGACCGTCGTTCTCTTCGCCCTCGGCGTCGTGCTGATTCTCGTCGGCTTCGTGCTGATCGTCAAGAATCTGGTCAAGCTCTTCTTCCTCGTCGCGTTGACCGCGCTCCTGGTCTTCGCCGCCTGGACCTGGGTGAGCCAGGACGACAAGCTCTCCTCCAGCCCCGCAGTCAAGCGCGTGGAGGGGATGATCGAGAAGGGCCGCGACCTGGGGAGCCGCGCGATGCGGACCGGCGAGGAGGTGAAGAAGACCGGCGAGTCGATCGTCGGGACGGTCAAGGAGCTGAAGTCGACCTTCTCGCCCGCGGGCGACTCGGCGCGCGTCGACGCGCCCCGCTCCTCCTCTTCGGGCTCTTCCTCCTCGGCGGCCCCGTCGTCCGCCGCCGGAGGAAAGCGGTGAGCTGGCCCTGCCCCTGGCAGATCGTGGAGAAATGCCGGCGGCGGGGGATGGCCGATTGCGAGCCCGGGGCCGCCGGATGCGTGCTGGCGGATCGGTTTGATTTCCCCTTAAGAGATGAAAAGGTGAAGCATCTCCGCGCCGCTGGCGCGGAAGAGAGCGCAATTGCTCGCGCGGCTGGCGCCTCGCTCGCGGGGGAGGGGGAACCGAAGAAAGCGAAGCGGGGAGGCGGGGCGTGCCGGAGCTGATGCGCCTGGAGGCCGGCTCCGCCGAGAGCCGCGACCGCGTGGAGCTCGTCCTGTCGCGCTGCGGGCCGGTCTACCTCGCCGCGCTCGCCGGCGGACGCCGCCACGTCGGCGCCGTGGTCCGCCGGAGGGGCGGCGCCTCCGCGCTGCTCGTCTTCCCCGGCCACCGCGAAGGGCCGCTGGCGAGCGCGGCGGCCTCCGCGCTCGGACCGCTTCTGGACGGCGACCTCTACGTGACGGCCGGAATCCACTACGACGACGCGACGAAGGAGGAGATCGCGCGGATCGTGGCGAACGCCGAGGGGCTGATTGGCGAAATGGCCGGCCGGCTGGGCCGCGCGGAGCCCTAGATCAGGAGCTTGATCCGGTCGCGCAGCTCCTCGGGCACCTGCTCCGCGGCGAAGCGGAGAATCTGGGCCGGGGTGTGCTTCATCGAAAAGTGCGAGAGGACGATCGTCTCGCTTTTCAGGTCGCTTCCCAGCTCGCGCAGCAGCGCGACCAGGTCGGCGATGTGGGTGTGGCCCTTCTTGCGGGCCATCGACTCCTCGCCGGGGGCCAGGAAGGTGCATTCCGCGATCACGACGCGGCTGTTCCAGATCGCGGGATTGTTGATTAGGCCCTTGACCGTGGTGTCTCCGCAGAAGGAGATCCGCGGCTCGCAGACCTCGCGCGTGATCTCCACGCCCTTGTTCAGCCGCAGGTCCGCCAGCTCCCTGCCGGGGAGGTTCGCGAACTCCTCCTTCAGCTTGCGCTTGTAGTCGTAAATCGTGTAGCCCAGCGCGGGCAGGCGGCGGTGGTGGACGCGGAAGGCGGAGACGCGCAGGTCGCGGCGGTAGGCCAGCTCGACCGGGGTCTCCGAGGGCTCCAACCCGACGAAGGAGGGAGTCGACCGGCAGGAGGGCTCCACCCGCTCGAAGTCGGCCTCGGCGTCGGCGAGCCGACGCGCGCTCTCCACGAGCTCCGCGGGGAGGTAGTAGACCGCCTCGGTCTCGATGCCGGTCATCCGGCGCAGGCTGTGGTGGCGCATCAGGCAGCGCGCGTGGTCGCCGTGGGCGTGCGAGAGGAAGACGTGGTCGAGGGGGAGCGCGGAGAGGGGGCATTCGCCCATGTCGAAGCAGAGGTCCAGCTCCGGCACCTGGACGTAGGTGGCCAGGCCCGAGACGGAGAAGCCGACGAGGTTCTCCTTCGAGGTCTCCAGGGAGACCTGCCTGAGGGCGTTGTAGCTCAAGGCGTCCCGCCCCGGAAGGTCCGCTTGAACTCCTCGGGCTTCACGCCGATCAGCGATTCGCCGCGCAGCAGCACCTCGAGCGGGTTGGCGGAGAAGAGCTCCCAGTCGCCCTCGGCGATCTCGCCCTCGAGCTGGCTGGGGCTCCAGCCGGAGTAGCCCAGGAAGACGTGGACGTCGGGCTGGTCGAGCGCGGCGACCAGCGCGTCGGTGTCGGCGACGTCGACGCGGTTCCGCGCGGGGGAGTCGTCGCCCTCGGCGCCGCCCTTGGCGAACTGCACCACCTGGATGCGCCCTTCGTCCACCGGGCCGCCCAGGAAGAAGGTGCGGACGGTCCCGTGGCGCTTCGGCACGTCGGGGAAGACCTCGGTGACCGGCATCCGGACGCCGTTGTTGACCACGACGCCCATCGCGCCGTCGTTCGGGGCGTAGGAGAGGAGCAGGACGATCTTGTCCTGGAAATAGGAGCCCTCGAGCGAGCTCCTCGCCAGGAGGAAGCTGCCGGGCGCGATCGCCTGCGGGGTGGTTTCTTCGCGTTCGTCCATGTGCGGGACTCCGGTGTCGTCGCTTGTCGCGGCGCCGCGCCTAGATGTTGCCGTTCGGGACGTTTTCCGGGCGGCTCATGCCCAGCAGCCCGCCCGTCTTTTCGCGGATGGAGTCGATGGTGTGGAGCTTGCGGATGCGGCGGAGGGCCTGGTCGCGCAGCTGGCGCACCCGTTCGTGCG
>CADBQJ010000128.1 GCA_902796785.1 Fibrobacter succinogenes | reverse complement strand
TTCAGAAGGATGTCGGCCTCCAGCTTGAAGTGCTTTCCCGCGAACTTGTCGTCGCCCGAATTGACGACGAACGCCAGGCGGGCCAGCTGCTCCGCGGTCGCGATGACATAGGGGACGTTCGCGGTCCCGGAGCCGCAGGCGAACGCCTTCGCCGTCGTTCCGTCCCAGGGCCGCCCGGCCCCTTCGGCGCACTTTCCCTCGTTCGAAGAGGAACCCGAATTCGGCATGGATGGCGCGGAATCCTGCGAACAGGCGAGCAACGCCGCCACCGCGGACATCGCCAGAAATCGCCACCTTGCGCCGAGGAACCGCATTTCGTCTCCGTCCTGCTCGTTGTCGCCTTTACTCCAAACTATACTCGGGAGCGGGGAAGCGTTCCTCGCCGGACGATTCGCGGTCCTAAAAAGGCCCAAACGCTCAATACCGGTCGAGGGTCGCCTCGGGCGGGCAGCTGGCCGGGCGGCGGTAGTCGGCGAGCTTGTCGCCCTTGCCGTAGAGGAGCGCGGGCGAGGTGCCGCAGACGGGGCGGTCGACGAAGGTGCGCGACCTGATCGACGAGGTGCGCTGGCACGCCTCGAATTCCGTATAGGCGAATTTCTCCGTTCCGCGCGAGACCTTCTCGGTGCAGACCGCGCGGAGCGCCTCGCGGCGCTCGTCCTGCGTGAGGTCGACCCCGACGAAGCGGCTTTCGCCGTCGGCCACGAGGACGAAGACGCTGTCGCTGTTCTTCGGGGCGCGCCAGGCGCGCTCGGCGCCGGAGCCCAGCTCGCGCACGAGTTCGGGACGCGCCGCGACCGCGCTGTCGGCCGGGGTCCTGGGGGCGGCCACGCGGAAGGCGCCGGTCACCGCGTTGGTCTCGACGACGAGGGAGTCGTAGCTCCCGGTCTTCGCGTTGTAGGAGTCCTCGTAGCGCACGCGGCGGGCGACGGTCCAGGCCGTGGCGACGGCGGAGTCGTTGCGGGCCCGCTCGGCCCGGAGGACGCTGTCGCCGACGGAGCGCCGGAGCTGCTCCGTTTCGAGCCGCCGCGCCTCGTCCCGGGCCGCGAGATGCGCCTCGAGGCAGCTGCGGCCGGCCTCGCGGGCCTCCCAGAGCCCGCCTCCGCAGGCGAGGAGGATGGCGGCCAGCCCGATCATGAGGCGGCGGTCGAAGGCGACGGCCTTCGGCAGCGCGAACATCAGCACGACGGCGAAGAGGATCCCGGCGGCGGCGGCGGGCACGTCCAGGCAGAGCAGATAGCGGACGTAGGCGCAGGCCAGCGCGACGGCGGTCCCGCCGACGGTCAGGAAGAGGAAGATGGCCCAGGCGCTGCGCTTCCCCTCGGCGTTCTTGCGGAGGATCACTCGGATCAGCAGATAGAGGAAACTGGCGATCAGCAGGCCACAGGCAACCATGTCCACCTCGGGAAACGGGGGTTATACCGTTAAGATAAGTTCTGCGAGGGCGAAACGGACGCTAGAAGGAGCGACGGGTCATCGCGCCGATCAGCCGGAGCAGCGACTTGCGGCTGGGGCTTTCGGGCAGCCCGTCCACGATGGCGCAGGCGCGGTCGACGTGGTCCTCGGCGAGGGCGCGGGCCCGGTCGAAGGCCCCGGCGGACTCCAGCTCGGCCACGATCCCGGGAATCGCCGACTCGTCGGAGACGGCCGCGGCGAGCCGTTCGCGCATGGCGGCGGCCTTCTCCGCGGGAGCGGATTCGAGGTAGAGGATGGTGGGGAGCGTGGTGACGCCGTTGCGCAGGTCGGTGTACTTGGCCTTGCCGAGGTCGCCGGCGCCGATCCCGAAGTCGAGGAGGTCGTCGATGATCTGGAAGCCGAAGCCCACGTGGAGCCCCAGCTCGCCGCAGCGGTCGACCATGGCCTGGTCGTGGCCGGCGATCAGCGACCCGCAGACGGTGGCCGCCTCGAGGAGCGCGGCCGTCTTGCCCGCGACGATCTCGCGGTACTGGTCGAGGACGATCGGCTTGCCGCTGAGCTCGAGCTCGAGCATTTCGCCCGCCACCAGGAGGCTGGCGGCGCGGGAGATGGCCCTGGGGACGCGCCAGTCGGGGTCGTCCATCACCAGCTCGAGCGACTTGGCCAGGGCGTAGTCGCCCAGGAGGACGGCCATCCGGTTGCCCCAGAGGGCGTGGGCGGTCTCCTTGCCCCGGCGGAGCCCGGTCTGGTCGATCACGTCGTCGTGGACGAGCGAGGCCAGGTGGAGCAGCTCGATGGAGGCGGC
>CADBQJ010000127.1 GCA_902796785.1 Fibrobacter succinogenes | reverse complement strand
GCGGAGAAGAGCGTGCAGCAGTACTGCTTGGGCAGGTAGGACTGCAGCTCCTTCATGTCGGGGTAGAAGCCCATCGAGAGCATCTCGTCCGCCTCGTCCATGACCAGGTCGCGCAGCGAGCGGAAGTCGAGGTTCTTCTTGTGGAGGTGGTCGAGCAGGCGGCCCGGGGTCGCGACGACGACCTGCGCGCCGGCGCGGAGCGCGGCGATCTGCGGCTCGTACTTCACGCCGCCGTAGAGGACGGCGCACTTGAGGTCGGTGCCGGCGCTCAGGCGGCGGAACTCCTGCTCCACCTGCAGCGCGAGCTCGCGCGTGGGGAGGAGGATCAGCGCCTGCGGGTAGGGGTGCGAGGGCTCGATCACCTGCAGCAGCGGGATCAGGAAGGCGCCCGTCTTGCCGGAGCCGGTGGCGCTCTGGATGATCATGTCGCGGCCGGCGAGCATGTAGGGGATCGTCTTGGCCTGCACGGGCATCAGGCGGCTCCAGCCGGAGGCGCGCAGGCGTTCCTGCCAGCGCGGGTCCAGCTGCTCGAAGGCGATGTCGGGCAGCGGGTTCTCCGGCTCGATCACGTGCTCGGGCATTTCGAAGGGGTCCTTCGCCACGGCGGTCTCCTCGGCGGCGCGTTCCTCTTCGACGGTCGGTTCGTTCGGGGTTTCTTCCTTGATTTCGTCCATGTCAGGCCTTTCCTGAAGGTGTTCGTCTTTCCCGCGCGCGGCGGATTTCCCACGCGGCCAGCGCGAAGGCGTTCGCCACGTTCATCGAGGCCTTTCTCCCGTACATCGGGATTCTCACGCGCCTGCCGCTGGCCTCGAGGGCGGCGGGCTCCAGTCCGAGTTCCTCGTTCCCGATCGCGAGCACGCCGCGCTCGGGCCATTCGCATTCCCCCAGGAGCGGCGCGTCGGGGTCGGTCTCCAGCGCGACGATCTCCAGCCCGAGCCGCGCGGCCTCCGCGACCGCCTCGGGAATCCCGCCCTCCAGCCGGCGGACCGGCATCCACTTCTCCGCGCCCATGGCCGCCCCGCGGACCGACGCGTTGGTCGTCGGCGCGGTGTAGCCCGAGAGCCAGACCCCGCCCAGCCCCATGCAGTCGGCCGTGCGGATCGCCGAGCCCACGTTGTGGCCCGAGCGCAGGTTGTGCATCCAGACGATCCACGGGAGCGGCTCGGCCGCCCGTTCGCCGCGGTCGCCCGAGTTCAGCGAGGAGATCAGGTCGCGCTCGGGGCCGAGCCCCGCCTGCCCGCGCCAGAAGAGGTAGGCCTCCGCGGTCGGCCGCAGCTGCAGCGTCTGCGGGTCCAGCGGGTGCGATTCGTCGCCCGCCCAGCGGCAGAGGTCGCGGTACTCCACGAGCGCCCGCTTCCAGTCCTCGCGCTCGTTCGCGATCAGCGACCGCAGCAGCTCGGCGATCTTCTTCGCCCGGTGCGGCGCGCTCAGCGAACGGAACTTGGCTTCGGCGAACATGGCGGTCAGGGGGACGCGGGATAGACGGTGCGCGAGGCGCGGGCGACGCGCATCTGCGCGGTCACGACGACCTTCCAGGCGGTTTCGTTCCCGCCGCAGCCCAGCGAGGCCTGCACCTCGTAGGCCGGGAAGGCGCCGGTGGCGATCCGCTTCGAGGAGACGACCGCGGACGAGGGGGTGGCGCATTCCGCGGAGGCGAGCGTCTCGACGGCGGAGGGGAAGGGGGATGTGGAGTCCGACTGCGCCGCGCCGGTGCGGAGCGCGAGGTCGACCGCCTCGGGCGGCACGTTTCCGGAAAGCGCGGCGGAGAGGTTCGGGAGCGAGAGGAAGGAGGAGGCGGGCAGACCGCTCTCGGTCCAGGGCGCGCCGTCGGAGCATCCGGCGAACGCGGCGAGGGCGCAGAGAACCGGAAGGCCCGCGACGCGCATCAGTGCACCGCGGCCCCTTCGAGGACGCCCGGCGCCGCGACGGGCTTTCCGGCCGCGGTCTCCAGGAGGCGTCCGCCGCAGACGACGTTACCGCCCGAAACCTTCAGTTCGACCTTCGCGAAGTCCTTGATCGCCAGCTCGACCTCCGGCCCGGCGGCCAGGCCGCGCCAGGAGAGGCGCTCGCCGACGGCGGCGTCGCCCGGGTCGAGGAGGACGGCCTTGCCGCCGTCGGCGTCCGCGGCGAGCAGCATGCCCCGCGATTCCACGCCGCGGAGCTTCGCCGCCTTCAGGTTCGCGAAGAGCGCGACCCTGCGGCCCTTCAGCTCTTCAGCGGAGTAGGAGGAGCGCAGGCCGGCGCAGACCGTGCGCCCGCCCCGCCCGTCGTCCAGCTTCAGCACGTAGAGCGCGTCGGCGTCGGGGTGGTTCTCCGCCTCGACGATCTCCGCGACGCGCAGGTCCAGCGCGGCCAGGATCCCCTCGGGGGTCGTCGGCTTCGCCGCGGCGGGCGCCTTCGCGGGCGCGGGCTCGGCCTCCGGTTCGGTCTCGATGCGCGGGAAGAGCGCCTGGGCCGGGGCGAGCTTCGCGCCGTCCTCCAGCACGCCCCACTTCAGCCCCTCGAACCCGAGGTCGGCGGAACCGAGCATCCGCAGGCCGGCCGAGGCCTTTTCGGGCATCACCGGCTGCAGCAGCGGGAGCGCGAGGCGCATGGCCTCGGCCGCCGTGCGCAGCGAGCGGACCAGGTCGTCGCGGCGGGCGGGATCCTTGGCCAGCTTCCAG
>CADBQJ010000126.1 GCA_902796785.1 Fibrobacter succinogenes | reverse complement strand
GCAGAATCGCGAGGACGAGCTTTTTCATCTTGTTTCTCCCCGAGTGACCGGTTGCTGATACCAATCTAATTCGGGAGCGCGCTTCCATGGCGCCTTTTCGCCCTAAACTTCGCCTTTCGGCTCTTCCAGCCAGTTTTCGAAGCTTTTGTCGTTGCTCCTTCTGTCCACGATCGCCCGGGCGTAGGGCTCGTCGGCGAAGGGGGCGGACCCGGCGTCCGGGGCGGCGCCGGCCGGGCGCGGCTCGGGATGGTCGAAGAAGAGCCCGCGCCAGGTGCGCAGCACGGTGTGCGTTTCGCTCCTCGAGACGACGTATTCGGGCAGGAGCGGCACCTTCCCCTCGCCGCCGGGCACGTCGAAGGCGTAGCAGGGAATCGCCAGCCCGCTCACGCGCCCGCGGAGGTGCTCCATGATCTCGAGGCCTTTGGAAATCGGCGTGCGGAAGTGCTCGACGCCGCGCACCAGGTCGCACTGGAAGAGGTAGTAGGGCTTGACGCGGATCCGCAGCAGCCCGCGCACGAGCTCCTCCATGACCCGCGGGTCGTCGTTGACGCCGCGGAGCAGCACGGACTGGTTGCAGACGGGGATGCCGGCGTCCACGAGGCGCCCGACGGCCTCCGCGGCCAGCGGCGTCAGCTCGCGCGGGTGGTTGAAGTGGGTGTTCAGCCAGACCGGGGCGAAGCGCCGGAGCGTCGCGACGAGCTCGTCCGTGATCCGCATGGGCAGCGTGACCGGGACGCGCGAGCAGATCCGGACGATTTCGACCGACTCCGCCGAGCGGACCCCGCGCAGCAGGCGCTCGACCTCGCGGGTGGGCAGCGCGAGCGGGTCGCCGCCCGAAATCAGCACGTCCTTGATCTCCGGATGCGCGCGGAGGTAGTCCGCGGCCGCCTCCAGGTGGCGCTGCGAGATCGTCCCCGCGGGGCCGCCCGTGATCCGCTTGCGGGTGCAGTGGCGGCAGTACATGGCGCAGTGCGAGGTGGAGATGAGCATCGCGCGGTCGGGGTAGCGGTGGACCAGCCCGGGGGTGACCATGTGGCGGTTTTCGCCGATGGGGTCCTCCAGCAGGAAGGGCGGATCGTCCAGCTCCTCGGGCGAGGGGACCGCCATGCGGAAGATCGGGTCGTCCCACGAGGCGCGTTCGACCAGGCCGGCGTAGTAGGGCGGGATCGAGAAGGGGAACCGGGCCGCCGCCCGGGCGATGCCGTCGGGGTCGGGCAGCTCCGGGAACCGCTCCTTCAGCGCCTCGACGGTGCGGACGCTCGCCCGCAGCTGCGCCGTCCACTCGGGGATTTCGGGTCGTTCGCCTTGCATCCGCCGCACCGGGACCTAGCGGAAGCGGGAGGGGAGCTTCTTCCCCTTGAGCCGCCCGGCCATCGCGCCCATCTGCTTCGTCAGCTTCTTCATCTGCTCGAACTGGGCGAGCACCTGGTTCACCTGCTGCGCGGTGGTGCCGGACCCCAGCGCGATCCGCTTGCGGCGCGAGCCGTTGAGGATGCGGGGTTCGCGGCGCTCCTTCGGCGTCATCGACGAGAGGATGGCCTCCACGCGCGAAATCTGCCTGTCGTCGACCATGTCGGAGAGCTTGCCCATGCCCGGAAGCATCCCGAGCACGCTCTTGAGCGGCCCCATCTTCTTGACGGCGCGCAGCTGCGAGAGGAAGTCGTCGAGGTCGAAGGTGTTGTTCAGCAGCTTCTTCGTGATGTCCTTGGCCGACTTCTCGTCGATCACCTCCTGCGCCCGCTCCACCAGCGAGACCACGTCGCCCATGCCGAGGATGCGGCCGGCCAGGCGGTCGGGGTGGAAGAGCTCCAGGTCGTCGAGCTTTTCGCCCACGCCCACGAAGCGCACGGGGGTGCCGGTGGCCCGGCGGATCGAGAGGGCCGCGCCGCCGCGGGCGTCGCCGTCCATCTTGGAGAGGCAGACGCCGGTGATCCCCAGCCGGCGGTGGAATTCCGCGGCCACGTTCACCGCCTCCTGCCCGATCATCGCGTCGGCCACGAAGAGGATCTCGGAGGGCTCCACGGCGGCCTTGATCCGCTCCAGCTCCGCCATCAGCTGGTCGTCGATCTGCAGGCGGCCGGCCGTGTCGTAGATGACGGCGTCGAAGCCGTTCTTCCGCGCGTGCTCGAGCGCGTGGCGGCAGATCTCCACGGGGTCGCCCTGGCCCTCCTGCCAGACCTCGATCCCCAGGCTCCGGCCCAGGACGGCCAGCTGGTCGATGGCGGCGGGGCGGTAGACGTCGGCGGCCGCGAGCAGCACCTTGCGCTTCTTCTTCGAGCGGAGCCAGAGGGCCAGCTTGCCCGAGAAGGTGGTCTTGCCCGAGCCCTGCAGGCCGCACATCAGGATCCCGCAGGGGGGAGTCCCGGAAAGCTCGAATTCGGAGCCGGGCCCGCCCATGGCGGCCACCAGCTCGTCGTGGATGATCTTGACGATCATCTGGCCGGGGGAGACCGAGAGGAGCACGTCGCTCCCCAGCGCCTTCTCCTTGACGGCCTTCACGAAGTCGCGGGTCACGTCGAAGCTGACGTCGGCCTCCAGGAAGGCGCGGCGCACCTCGCGGAGGGCCTCGGAGACGTTCTCCTCGGTCAGTTTCCCCTCGCCCCGAAGGTTCTTCAGGACGCCTTCCAAACGGTCAGTCAGCTGTTCGAACATGGCCCATAGATAGAAATCCGCGTAAAAACCCGAAAAAAATCGCTTTTTGGGTTCTTTATGAGTTTATACTCAAAGGAGGGGGTTCCGGATTTTCCCGGGGCCGCCGACACAACGGGGTAGAAAGATGTCATTCAAACCGTCGAAACTTCTGACAACCGCCACCGTCCTCGTCGCGGTCGCCGGGCTCTTCGCCGCGGCCTCCGCGCAGCGCAGCATCCGCATGCCGGGCGGCTGGCCGAACGAAGTCGTGCTGGGCCTGGCCGACGACGCGAAGAACGAGGCGAGCCTCCTCCTTCCCGCCGCCAAGGGGGTGCGCGGCTACTACCACTACACCTACGTCAACACCGCGTACGAGTCGATCGACGCCCGCCTGGCCGACATCAAGCAGTTCGTCAAGGACGGGCAGCGGCTGGGGCTCTCGAACGGCTTCATCCTGCAGTTCTTCAAGGCCGAGACCAACGTCGACAAGCTGATTGCGGCCATGAACGACCCGAAGCTGATGCAGGACTACTTCAAGGCCATCAAGAAGATGGGCGAGGTGCTTTGGGACGCCAACGCCATGAACACCGTGGTGGTGGTCGAGCCCGGCGTCTGGGCCACGCTGCTCCAGGCCCGGTTCCACTTCGCCAACCGCGCCTCCGAACGCGGCAAGTCCTACAGCGAGATCCTGCAGTTCCCGGCGCTGGTGCGCAACGCCGACCTGAAGCTCGGGCCCGAGTTCGACTACCTCGACATGTACTCCAACACCGTCTCCGACTGGGCCCGCGCCGTGATGGTCACCATCCGCCGCTTCATGCCCAGCCCGCTGATCGCGCTCCACGCCAACTCCTGGTCGGTCTACGCGCGCGGCTGCTCGGCGGGCTCCGCGGTCGAGGACATCAACGAGCAGATCTTCAAGGGCGGCTTCGACTTCCAGGGCGAGGGGAACCTCGTCAACTGGAGCGAGTCCGACGTGCGGCTCTCGGCGATGGCCAACGTCCGCTTCTTCCGCGAGATCTTCGGCTGGGACTACCAGCAGGGCGCGCCGCGGTTCGCCTCCTCCTACTGGCCCGACATGATCGCCGTGGACAAGTACTCCTACGACGCCGGCTACGTGAAGGCGGGCTATCCCGGGGCCCCCAACGGCAAGACGATGCCCGGCTCCGGCAAGGACCTCTTCTTCTGGAACCAGACGCAGATGGACCAGTGGCTGGACTGGAGCCGCACCATCTCGCAGGGGCTGCAGCTGCCGCTCCTGGCGCTGCGGATCCCCGCGGGCAACGGCTCGCTGCCCGACAAGCGCTACCAGTACAAGGACACCTTCGCCGACTGGCTCTTCTCCAGCGCCAACTGGAAGGGCAAGTACAAGTGGAGCGCCGACAACTGGGACCGCTTCAAGGCCGCCGGCTTCATCGGGCTCTGGGTGGGCCGCGACGGCTGGCCCGCCTACGGCACCCACTACGGCCCCATGGAATACGACGTCTTCTCCAAGGCGCCGGTCAAGAGCAACGGCGACGGCGGCTGGCTGATCAGCTCCTTCGCGGCCAAGGACCGCTCGCAGACCAACATCAAGGTCGAGTTCGACGAGGGGCAGTTCAGCCGCTACAACGGCTTCTGCCAGCTCAAGGAAGAGGTCGAGGCGCCCGAAGAGGCCAACCCGACCGCCGGAATGAAGCTCTGACCGAACCCCTCTTTCGCCCCCTGGAGGCCCGTCCGACGGCGGGCCTCCCTCTTTTTCGGGCGCGGGGCGGGGCTTTGAACGAAGAGTGAACGAAAGAATTAATGTTTACATCCCCGACGGGGGTGAAACTGGCCTCTAAAAGCTATTTTGGGCGGAGAAACCAGTGGCAAACTCCACCCGGAGTCGTTATGTCGAAGCAGCAGATCAGATCCCTCGCCCTCTCCGCGGCCCTCTTCGTCGCCGCGGCGGCCCCCCTCTC
>CADBQJ010000125.1 GCA_902796785.1 Fibrobacter succinogenes | reverse complement strand
GTCGACGGCGTCGGGCGCGCGGTTTTCCTGCGCGGAGGAGCTGGATTCCTCGGAAGAGGAGGACTCTTCGCTGGAGCTCGATTCTTCCTCGGAGGAGCTGGACACTTCTTCAGAGCTGGAGGATTCTTCTTCGGAGCTGGAGGACTCTTCGGAGGAAGAGGACTCTTCGCTGGAGCTGGATTCCTCGGACGAGCTGGACACTTCTTCAGAGCTCGAGGATTCTTCCTCGGAGCTGGAAGACTCTTCGGACGAGGAGGACTCTTCGCTGGAGGAGGATTCTTCTTCGGAGCTGGAAGACTCTTCGGAGGAGGAAGATTCTTCGCTGGAGGAGATCGCCTGGGAGGAGGAGCTCGGCTCGGCGGAGCTGCTCCAACGCTCGGGTTCGAGCGAGACGACGCCCAGGTTCTGCACGAACATCAGCAGCGGCAGGCTCTTGGAGACGTAGCCGTCCGCGGCGAAGTCGACCGTGTCGACGGGGGCGCTGCCCTTGGCGGTGGAGCCGAAGCGGACGGACCGCGCGGCGGAGGAGACGCGGGTGGCTTCGCCGGTGCCGGCGATGCGGAAGACCTCGACGAACTCGTCGGTGGAGACGCGGAGCAGGAAGAGGCCGGCGGAGAGGGGGCGGTCGAGCAGCGCGTCGATCGCGAAGCTGTATTCGCCGGCGTCGTGCGTGCCGCGGTGGAGCAGGCGGCTTTGCCCCTTGACGTCGTAGAGCGAAAGCTCGACGGGGGAGCGGCTCGCCAGGGTCAGCTGGAGTTCGCGGCTGGCCGTGGCGAAGCGGACGCCGGAGCCGCTGGCGTACTGCGCGGAGATGGACGAGCGGTACTCCTTGGCGTAGATGCGGAAGTCGCCGTAGTCGTCGGTCTGCGCGCCGTAGCCGGCGTAGCGCAGCGAGACGGAGACGTCCGCCATCGGCTTCCGGTCGTCGGCGGAGACCACCGAACCGTAGACGTTGTAGACGCGCACCTCTTCTTCGGCGAAAAGGAGGCACGGCAGGACGAGAAGCGAGCCGATCGCGGCCCGAAGGAGTTTCGTATTGAGCATGGGCGTAAATCTAACTAATTTTTACAATCACTCTATCGTGAATCCACGTCTCAATTTTCCCTAAAATAGGGGCGTTTTCCGAGACCTGATCCCTAGATCTTGAAAAAACGCTCCCAGCGGCGCCGTTCGAGGTTGTAGAGGGCGACGAGGAGGAGAAGCGGGACGATGGAGGCCGCCACGACGAGCGACCAGGAGAGCCCGGCGGCCTCGGTCATCGCGTCCACGAAGAGGCACTCCACCGCGGCGAAGCCGAGGACGAAGCCGAGGAACCGCGACCGTTCGCCGTCGCGCGGGGGCCAGCGGCGGAAGAGCGGGTAGGCGCCGATCGTCGAGAAGGCGGCGATGGGGATCCCGGTCCAGGCGGCCCAGGTCATCTCGCCGTCCATGCCGTCGAGCAGGGCGAGGAAGGCGCAGAGCGCGAGGAAGATCCCCGGAAGCGAGCGCTCGGGCCGCCGGCGGTTCAGCACGAGCAGCGTGAGGACCGCCCAGGCGAAGAGCAGCGCGGAGAGGGGCCACTGCGCCCACGAGAGCGCGAAGTCCGAGAGGAAGTCGATCAGCAGCTGGATCGTCGCGGCGGCGAGGAGGACGGCGCTGAAGAGGCGCCAGACGCGCATGCGGGTCCAGAAGCCGGTTTCGGGGCGCGGCTTGGGATAGGGGGAGCGGACGGGCGCGGCGTCCTCCAGGCGGGGGAGCGGCTCGCCGCAGAGCGGGCACCGTTCGGCCGCGACGCTCTGGAGGATCCCGCAGCGCGGGCAGTAGACCTGGGTCAGCACCAGTTGGCCTCCACTTCGAGATGGGTTTCGTATCGCTGGAGCGCGCGCATGAGGTCGCGCTCGAACCACGGCGCGGGCAGCAGGCTGGCGCATCCCAGCACCAGGCGCCCCCGCCAGCCGACCAGGCCGAGCTGCAGGCCGGCCACCGGGTTCGGGTTGGGGACCATTTCGAGGTCGCGGATCCCCTCCGCGCCGTCGAAGTCCCACTTCACGTCGCCCAGGTTGCTCAGCAGCGCGGTGTAGCGCTTCGATGCGCGGTTCCGGTGGACCAGCCGCAGGATCCGGTCCTTGAAGAGCGACGGGATGGGCCGCAGGAAGGGGTTGCTCTGCGCCTTGAGCGACGAGGTGAGGACCGGGGCGATGTGCGGGCGGGCGCGGCGGAGCCGCATCGTGTGGTGCACCTCGTTCAGGATCTCGTCGAAGCTCCACGGCCCGAGCTTCGGGTCGATTCCGACGGCGACGGTGAGGAAGGCGTTGCGCATCGTGCGGCTGGAGAGCATCCCGCGGATGTCCACCGGGACGAGGAGGCGGACGGGCCGCCTTCTTTCGCGCAGCGCCTCCTGCTCCTTCAGCAGCGTCTCGAGGACGAGCGCGGCGGTCCATTCGCCGAGCGAGACCCCCTTTTCGCGGGCGATGGCGAGGAACTTCCCGGCGTCCAGCGCGATCCGCGTGAAGCGGACCATGCCGCGCGGAAGCCGCCCGCCGGGCCATCTCCAGGCCTTCGGGAGGCGCCGGACGGCGCTTCCCGCCGAGGCGAGCTCGCGCGACCGGGCGCGGTAGGCGTCGGCGGCGGCCTCGGAAAGCGGAGGGAGCGCGAGCTGTTCCTCCGTCGGGTTTTCGCAATGCAAAAAGAGCAGGATCAGCCGGAGCAGCTCCAGCGCCCCGTGGCCGTCGGCCAGGATGTGCGACATCTCGAGCGACACCCGCCCGTCGCGGAGCAGGACGCGCCAGAGCAGCTCGCCGTCGCGGTCCGCGCGGAACGGGCGGCAGGGGGCCTCGTCCTCCTCGCGCACGGCGGGGGAGGCGTCGGTCCGTTCCAGGAAGTGCCAGAAGAGCCCGTCGCGCACGCGGACGCGGAAGAAGGGGCAGAGCTCGGCGGCCCGTTCCGCCGCGCGCTTCACCGCCTCGGGCGAGGGGGGAGTCTCCAGGTTCGCCGCGACGCGGTAGACGCCGGTCGTCGCGCCGGAGATCACGCCGGGGTAGAGCGTCGCGGCGTGGTCGAGCGGGAACCAGTCCTTCGCCATCGGGCGCCCCCGGGCCTGACGCGCGCTAGCGGCGCGTCCGCGCGTCCATTTCGCGGTTCAGCACGTCCATCACGGCGCCCAGCTCGGGCTTGCTGCGGAAGACGGCGTTCGCGAACTTCGGCTCCACGCCCTCCAGGCGGGAGTCGTGGTAGCCGGTCTTGAACTCGGAGAACTTCAGGCCGTGGGCGGTGGAGATCACCACGACGCGTTCGCCTTCGCGGATGACGCCCTGCTCGCGCAGCTTGCGCATGCCCGCGAGGGCCACGCCGGTGTGCGGGCAGCAGTAGAGCCCCACGCGGTCCGCCTCGTGCGCGGCGTCCGCCAGCTCCTGCTCGGTCACGTCGACCACCGCGCCGTCGTAGCGCAGGATCGCCTTCTTGGCCTTGGGGTAGCTGACCGGGTTGCCGATCTGGATGGCCGAGGCGAGGGTCTTCTTGGCCTGCACGGGCTCGAACGTGGCGAAACCGTTCCGCCAGGCCCGCGCGAAGGGGTTGGCGTTCTCGGCCTGGGCCACCATGATGCGGGGCTTGCGGTCGATCAGGCCGAGCTCCAGGCAGTCGTCGAAGCCCTTGGCCAGCGCCGAGACGTTGCCCAGGTTGCCGCCGGGGATCACCACGACGTCGGGGACCTCCCAGTCGAGCTGCTGGCAGATCTCGGGGGCGATGGTCTTCTGCCCCTCCACGCGCAGCGAGTTCATCGAGTTGGCGAGGTAGATGCTCTTGTCGGCCGTCACCTGCTGGACGATCTTCATGCAGCCGTCGAAGTCGGTGTCGAGCTGGACGACGATGCTCCCGTTGGAGATGGGCTGGACGAGCTGGGCCGTCGAGATCTTGCCCGCGGGGAGGAAGACGATCGAGGGGATGCCTGCCTTGGCGCAGTAGATGGCGAGCGCGGCGGAGGTGTCGCCGGTGGAGGCGCAGGCCACGGCGCGGATCGGCTTGCCGTCGGCGATCATCTGGTTGACCTGGGAGACCAGGACGGTCATGCCGAGGTCCTTGAACGAGCCGGAGTGCGAGTTGCCGCAGAGCTTGACCCGGAGCTCCTTCAGGCCCAGTTCCTTCGCGAGGGGGGCGGCGTCGAAGAGCTGGGTCCACCCTTCGCCCAGCGAGACGATGTTCTTCTCGTCGATTTCGGGGAGGACGAGCTCCTTCTTGCCCCAGATGCCGGAGTCCCAGGGCGAATGGACGGAGCCCTTGCGCTCGGCGAACAGCTTCTTCCACTCGTCGGGCGAATGGAGGGCGCGGAGCGCGTCGTAGTCGTGGACCACCTCCAGCAGGTTGCCGTCGACCTCGGAGCGGTAAACGACCTGGTCGAGGGGGTAGGTGTCGGAGCCGTCGATGTTGCGGAAACAGGCGTTGGGTTTCATGGTCGCCCAAAGATAGCATTTCTATATTAAGCGTCCCGTTTTGGCCGTTTCCACCCAGCCCACGAAGGCAGGTCGCATGTCGCGTCGATTCACCCCGGTTCGCCTCCTGGCCGCCGCCCTGGCCGCCGCCTCCCTGGCGGGCTGCCTCTTCTCGGGCGACGACGACGTCGCCGGCCCCGAGGCCGCGGGCGCCGGCATGGCGGAATCGCTCGCCGTGGAACGGCTCTTCGTCGACGGAACCGGGGCCGACGGCCTTCTGGAGCGGGTCCGCGACACGCTCCGCTTCCAGACGAAGCCCGACTTCGCCTTCACCAGCTACGTCAGCCCCTACCGCAACTACTGGTATCCGCACCTCGTGCTGGGGAAGGACGCCGACTTCGACCACGTCGTCTACTTCCTCTTCGACGTCACCGACACCATGCCCGTCTCCGCGGGCGCGCTCAACACCCTCTTCCTGGGGACGACCGACCCCGACTCGCTGCCCCTTTCGGTCGAGCTTCCCGAGGACACCGCCTTCGCCCGCGCGCTGAACGCCGACACCGTCCTGAAGGTCGGCGCGAAGGCGGACTTCTCGGTCTCGTGGGCCCTGGCCGAGCGCGCGCTCCCCAGGAGCGCCGACAGCCTGCGCAAGCGCGACACGGTCTTCGCGCGCGAACTGGACGAATCGGCCTTCGGAACCGCCCGTGCCCAGAGCGCCAAGCGGGTCCGCGACGCCAACGGGCGGCTGGCCTGGTCCTTCGACCTTCCCCGCGAGCTCTCCGAGGAGCTGGTCGAGCCCGCCTCCTCCAAGTACCGCTTCGTGGTGCTGCGCGTGCAGTCCTCCTCGGCCCCGCTCCGCGTGGTCTCGCCCTACGTCGACACCACCAAGGCCGGATGGCGTCCGCGCCTGAAGGTGGGCGACTGGGCCTCCCGCCTCGCGAACCGCAGCGCGGCCCGCGCCCTGGGCGACGACCCGACCTCGCTGCTCTTCCGCGGCGCCGTCGCCGAATCGCTCGTCGTCTCGCTCCCCGTCGACCGGGTCTTCGACTCCATCCCCGCCGACGACTTCTCGTCGCTGCGCCGCTACGTCGTCCGCGCGCGGCTGGCGCTGATCCCCGCCTCCGCCCCCGTCGTGGAGCTGGAGGGCGGCGTCGGCGCCGTCCCGATCGTCCCCCGCGTCACGCTCGACACCGGGGCCGTCGAGAAGACCTACAACTACGAGGAGCCGCAGACCGGCAACTTCGCCGACACCAACGTCTTCCCGCGCAACTGGTTCTACGCCGGCGCGCCGGAACGCACCGACACCCTCTCGCTGGAGATCACCGAAGCCGCCCGCCGCGCCCTCCGCGCCGGAGACGCCCGCGGGGTCCGCGTCGCGCTCCACGTCGGCCGCCACGTGATCGACACCACGATCAACTACCTGGGCTCCAACCAGATGCGCGCCCCCGCCCTCGACCGGATCGACCTGGGCGACCCCGCCTCGCTGAAGTGGCGCCTCGAGATCCAGACCGTCCGCACGGTCGCGGAGGACGAATGACGAACGCCGTCCGCCTTCTCCGCCTCCTCGCCCTCGCCGCGCTCCTCGGCGCGCCGCTCTTCGCCGCCTCCCTCGCCGGCACGCCCGGCCCGGGCCAGCCGCTCGAGCCCTGGGACGCCGTCCGCCGCGGGATGGCCGGCGCCGGCGAAGCCCTCGTGGACCGCACGACCCAGTCCGTCGCCGCGCCCGCGCGCAACGCCTTCAACGCCAGCACCGCCTTCCAGCTGAACGTCTCCTACGAGGAGGCGGCCCTGGAACGGGCCGGCGACCGCCAGGCCGTCGACGCCTTCACCTTCGGCGCGCTGGAGTTCTCCGTCCCGATCGGCTTCCTCGGCCACATCGGCGTGGCCTACTGGCCCAGCGCCTCGGTCGACATCGACCTGGGCGGCGAAGACGGCCGCGAACTCTCCGTCAAGGGGACGCTGCAGGAGCTGACGGCCATGTGGAGCGTCCGCGTCCCCTTCGTCGAACGTCTCGCGCTGGGCTTCGCCTGGCGCCAGACCATGGGCGCCGAGACCACGGACATGAGCTGGCCCCTCGACCCCGACGATCCCGAGCCGGTCAACGCCACCGCCGAAATCGACTACAGCCACAAGGTCCGCAGCTCCGGCGGGCGCCCCTCGTTCAGCTTCTTCTGGATGGGCCGCCGCATGAACCTGGCCGCCTGGTGGAACCCCTCCTACACGCTCGAGCGCAAGCTCGACCGCGCCGCCTCCATCGACGAGAACGTCGGCACCTTCGGGTACAGCGCCCCCTTCTACGCCAGCGACCGCCCGCGCGACGTGGAGTCCGAGCGCGAGGAGTGGAAGCAGGAGATGCCCTGGAACGCCGGCGCGGCCCTGTCGCTCCGCCTGACGCGGACCCAGTCGCTCCACCTGGACTTCTTCCAGGAGGACTGGGGCGCCGAAAAGGGCTGGCTGGTTCCCGCGACCCCCTACGCCGCCTCGCGCCGCGTGGCCCTGGAGACCTCCCGGCGCTTCTCCCTGGGCTGGACCTACGAAGGGTCCGGCCGCGCCTACGACTCCTTCTGGAAGCGCTCGCGCTACCGGACGGGCGTCCGCTGGGCCGACCTGGCCGAGCCCGGAATGGGCGAGCTCGCCGGCGCCGTCGGCTGCGGCTTCGCGCTGGGACGCCGCGGGGCGCTCGTGGACCTCGCCGTGGAGGCGGGGCGCCGCTACAGCGAGGACGGGCTCGATCCCGACGAAACCTTCGTCGGAATCCACTTCGGGATGACGGGCATCGGGCAGTGGGGCCAGCGCGCCCGCGGCCGCTGATTCCGTTCCGCGGCCGGTCCGGTCAGAATCCGACGAAAATCTGCTCCGTTTCGAGGCGCACGCCGCTGTGCTCGAAGACGCGGCGCTGCACCTCTTCGGCCAGTTTCCGGACGTCCGCGGCGGTGGCGCGGCCCAGGTTGACCGCGAATCCGGCGTGCTTTTCCGAGATGGCGGCGTCGCCCACGCGGAACCCCTTCAGCCCGGCCGCCTCGACCAGCCGTCCGGCGAAGTCGCCTTCGGGGCGCTTGAAGAGCGAGCCGGCGTTGGGGAGCGAGAGCGGCTGCTTCTCGCGGCGCATGGCCAGGTGCTCCTCCATGACGCGCCGCAGCTCCGCGGGGTCGCCCGGCTCGCACCGGCATTCGACCTCGAGGATCAG
>CADBQJ010000124.1 GCA_902796785.1 Fibrobacter succinogenes | reverse complement strand
GGCGTCGCGTCGAGGGATTGTCGCGTCAGAGGCGCCTCTTCGAGGAAACGGATCCGCGCGTTGCGCTGCGCGGCGAACCGTCGGATCCACGGGCCGTTGAAGGCGATCAGTTTCAGTCCCGCCGCGGCGTATTCCAGGCACTTCGTGGAGTCCTGGTCGTTGTGCGGCAGGCACCGCTGCGTCAGGACGAGCCCGTATCGCGCCTGCGTCGCCAGTCGGGGAACCTCGGCATAGGGAACGGGAGGCTGGAAGGTCACGCCCGGAAGCGGCGCTTCGTCGCCGGGCGCGATTCCGATGACGAGAATCTTCCACCGTTCCGGCGAACGGGAGAGCGCCTGGATCGCCTCCTTGGCGTCGGAACGTCCGGCGAACTTGCCGATGTAGACGAAGTCGTAGGGGCGCTCTTCGGGCGGCGGCGCGCTTTTCGCGGCGTCGAAGAAGGAGCGGTGGACGCCCATCGGGCGATGGAGAACGGGAACGCCGTCGCGGAAGCCGAAGCTCCGTTCGCCCCGTTCGTCGAGGAAGAGGCGCAGGTCCGGCTTGGCGTTGACGAACCGCTTGATCCTGTCGCGGAGAGGTCCGAACCTGCTGACGCTGGGGCTGGGGTAGTCGTGCACCAGGACGGAGTTCGGGAAGAGCCGTCCGCATCCCGTGCCGGGGAAACGCCACTCCACGTCGGGGGCGGCGGTCGGCCGGGCTTGCGGCGGCACGATCTCCACGGCGCAGCCCTTCGCCTCGAAGTAATCCTTGTAGGCGGAGATCTCCGGAAGCCAGGCTTTGCCGGTCTCGTAGATCGCGATTCTCATTCCGCCTCCCCGTCGAGGAAGCGCAGCAAGTCGTCGGCGGCGAGGTCGGCGTCGTAACGCTGGGCGAGGGCGACGGCCCGTTCGCGCTTGGCGGCGTAGTCGCCCTGTTGGAGCTCTTCGATGGCGTCGATCCAGATGTCGGGCCTCTTGGAGAAGACGAGCGCGCAGCCCGTTTCGCCCCTGGCCAGTTCGCGCGTGCCGTCGGCGTCGAGCGCGAGGACGGGGACGCCGCAGGCCATCGCCTCGAGCGGCGCGATGGGGAGCCCTTCGCCGATGGAGGGGTAGACCAGCAGATCGATGCCGTTGTGGAGCGGCAGCAGGTCGCGCTGCCAGGGGAGCCGGGCGACGGCGCCGGAGGCGCGGAGGCGCTCGATCCGTTCGTCGACGGCGCGGTTTCCGCCCAGCGCGGAGTCTCCCGCGAGGAGCCATTTGCGGTTGGAGCGGTTCGCGGCGTCGCGTTCGGCCGCGTCGAGGAAGGTGCCGATCCCCTTTTCGGGCATGAACCGTCCGACGAAGGCGCAGACGAAGTCGCCGTCGGCGTAGCCCCGTTCCGCGCGCCAGGCGCGGCGCAGCCCGGCGTCGGGGCGGAAGCGGCTGAGGTCGACCCCTTCGCCGCGGGGGAGGAGCGCCGCCTTGCGGGCGAGTTCGCCGCTCCAGCTCCGGATTTTCGCGAGGTCGTCGGGGTTGAGGGCCAGCACGCGGTCCGCGGCGGGGGCGGCGGCGCGGTAGCGGCGGACCAGCGCGCGGGAGAGGATGGCGCGCGCGAGGGTTTGCGCGGGGGAGGCGGCGGGCTGGAAGAGCCGTCCCATCCCCGTGACGACGGCGATCCACCGCGGAGGGGCCTCCATGCCGCGGAGCGCGGCGCCGGCCAGGAGGTTCGTCTGGTGGCTGTAGGAGAGGACGACGTCGGGCTTCCGGTCGCGGACCAGCGCGCGGATGGCCTCGCTGGTCTTGCGGAAGGCGAAGGGGTCGAGCGAGTTCCGTCCCGCGGGGAGTTCCGCCGTTTCGATTCCGAGGGCGCGGAGTTCGTCGCGCGGGAAGTCGGGGGAGGCGGGCGCGGCCGCGGTCACGCGCGTTCCCCGCTCCAGCAGCTTCTCCAGCAGCCGCCTCCGGAAGACCAGGAGGTTCGGCGCCCAGTGGGTCAGGACGAGGACGTGGTCGGCTCTCATCGTTCCGCCTTGCGCCGGGGCGCCACCTCGTCGTTGGCGGCGAGGATCAGCGTGAAGAAGAGCGGGAGCGAGGGGAAGAGGAACCGCGGGTTGGCGGGGGCCCCCACCACCAGCAGCTGCGCGAAGCCGAGCAGCGCCAGGAACCAGAGCCAGGGGACGGGGCGGCAGAGCGAGACGAGCATCGACTGCCCCAGCGAGAGGACGAAGAGGAAGGCCCAGAGGCATCCCCAGAGGACGAAGGGCCAGGCGGAGAGGTTGTCGCCCAGGTAGAACTTCGTCGCGGCGAGAATCCCCTCCTGCTGCAGCACCGCGAGCGTTCCGCGGCCGCCCGTGGTGATGCCGAAGAGCTCGCAGATCTGCGCCGCCTCGGGGAGGAAGGAGGCCAGGTCGTCGTAGAGCGTGACGGCCGCCGTCAGGAAGGGGCTCTCCAGCATCGTCCGGAGCCCCTCGCGGTTCTGCCACCGCGCCAGGTCGCCCGGCGTGGCCTCGGGGTTCTCCTCCTTCCACCGCCGCTCGAGGGCGGCCCGCTCGAACCGCACGTCGGCGAGAGCGCGCCGTTCGCGGACCGACTGGATCCGCACGGCGTTGTAGTGGTGGAGGTTGTGCGACGAGACGGTGCTGACGGCGAAGGGCCCGCCTTCCGCGGCGTTGCGCGCCGACCAGCCGAGCGTCGGGCCCGCCGCGATCAGGGCCAGCAGGAGCGCTCCGGCGATCCTGCGGGGGCGGGGGAGGAAGTGGCGCCTGGCGTGCTTGACGTAGCGGACCACGAGGAATGCGCCGTAGAGCCCGACCGCGACCACGCCGACGGGGCGGACGAGCGGCAGCAGCCCCAGCAGGAGCGCCGCCGCGAGCAGGTCCCTCCGGGCCCGGGTGGCGCGCCAGCGGACGCCGAACCAGACCGAGGCGGCCAGCAGGAAACCGAAGAGCGTTTCGGTCAGCAGCAGCGCGGGGTAGACCAGGAAGTGCGGCGCGAGGAGCAGCAGCCACCACTTGAGCGCGGGGATCTCGCCGATCTTCGGGTTGAGCATGCGGGCCGTGCGGGCGCAGAGGAGCAGCGTCAGCGCCGCGAGGAGGTACTGGAGGAGCGAGACGGTCCAGAAGGAGCCGGAGAGGACGCCGGCGGCCAGCAGGAGCGGGTAGCCGGGGGTGCGGAAGAACTCGGGTTGCCCTTCGGTCGAGACCCCCTCGCCGGAGAGGATCGACTGCGCCACGGCCACGTACGACGCGGTGTCGTTCTCCCAGGCCCGTTCGGGCCAGGCCCAGACCGTCAGCAGCGCGGCGCAGGCGACCGCGACGGCGAGGAAGAGCGGGAGGGCGCGGAGGAGGGCGCGGCCGTTCATCGCGTCCTCAGGGCTTCGCCCACGGCGCCAGCGCGGCGCGGGCTTCGGCGATCCGTTCCGCGAGCGGGCGCGACGAGACGACGCGGCGGATCTTCTCGCGTCCCGTCTCCGACATCGTCTCTCCGGCGGCGACGAGCGATTCGTCGAGCCGTTCGCCCGGGCGGATGCCGGTGCATTCGATCTTCACGTCGATTCCGGGCCGCAGCCCGCACTGGCGGATCAGCCCCTCGGCCATCGCCTGGATGGAGACCGGCTCTCCCATCGCCAGCACGAAGACGCCGGAGGGGTCCTCCACGCAGCCGGCCTCGAGGATCAGCGAGACCGCCTCGGGGATCGACATGAAGTAGCGCTTCATCCGCGGGTCGGTGATGGTGACCGGGCCGCCGAGCCGGATCTGGTCGAGGAAGAGCGGCACCACGCTCCCGCGCGAGCCGAGCACGTTGCCGAACCGCACCGCGCGGTAGTCGCACTTCGGGTTGCGCTCGCGCGCCTCGGCGGTCAGCAGCTCGCCCATCAGCTTGGTCCGCCCCATCACGTTGACCGGGTCGACCGCCTTGTCGGTGCTGACGAAGAGGAACCGCTCCGCGTCGAACTCCTCGACGCAGGCCAGCACGCTCTCGGCGCCGCCCACGTTGTTGCGGACCGCCTCGGCGGGGTTGAGCTCCATCAGGTCGACGTGCTTGTGGGCCGCCGCGTGGAAGACGATCTGCGGGCGGTGCTCGGCGAAGACCCGGCGCAGCGCCTCGCGGTCGTTGACCGAGCAGATGGCGGGCACGAGGAAGGCGCGCGCCTCCGGCGGGAAGCGCCGGTAGAGCCGGACGATGCTGTTCTCGCCATGTCCCAGCAGGATCACCTTCTCCGGGCGGCAGAGGGCCACCTGGCGGCAGAGCTCCGAGCCGATGCTCCCGCCCGCGCCGGTCACCAGCACCACCTTGCCGCGCAGGTAGTTCTCGGAGTCGTCGGGGACGAAGCGGTATTCGCGCCGCTCCATCAGGCTCTCCATCGCGATCTCGTCGGCGTTCGGCACCCGCGACCCCAGCAGGGCGCCCCAGGGGTCCACCTCGAAGCAGCGGACGCCGCGCCCGCGGAGGAACTCGAGCAGCCCGTGCGAGGCGTGGTTCTTGCGCAGGGCGAGCACCACGGCGTCGGGACGCTTTTCGGCGCAGGCCTTCTTCAGCGCCTCCTCGCCGCCCAGGATCCGGATGCCGTTGAGCTGCACCCCCCACTGCGCGGGGGATTCCACGAAGAGGCCGAGGATCTCCAGGTTCTGCGCGGAGTCGGAGCGGAGGAACTTGGCCGCCTCGTCGAACTCGCCGAAGAGGTAGACCTTGCGCAGGCCGCGGCGTTCGCGGTGCCAGAGCCCCCAGGCCAGCGAGAGCGCGCCGCGCAGCGCCAGGAAGAGCGCCGCGGAGAGGAGGAAGGCGGAGAGCGAGATGGTGCGCGAGACCGGCAGCCGGGCGTCGAGCGCGATGCGATAGGGCTCGCCCGCGAGCTTCCAGCCGGCGGCGAGCAGCAGCCCGGCCAGGACGGGGGCCGCGAAGGAGAACCAGCCCCAGCTGATCGCCCCGTAGGAGGCGAGGATGCCGATGACCGCCCACCCGAGGAAGAGGGCGACGAGGAAGAGGAAGAAGGGGGTCCAGTGGGCGTCGGGGACGAAGTTGGCCACGGCGAAGAAGACGACGAAGGCGGCGACGGTGGCCGCGAGGAGCCGCCGCAGGTCGCGCCGGCCCGCGGTGGGCACCTTGCGCGAGTAGAGGTGGGCGTAGGAGAAGCAGGCCAGCACCGAGGCCACCAGCAGCATCCCGTGGACCGCCTCCTGCAGCGCGAAGGCCTGCGGGATCTCGAAATCGAAGTAGAGGGCGGTGGCCAGCCAGAGCGAGAAGGCCACGGCGCAGACGTCGCCCAGGACGAGCGCGGTGCGCGCGGCGTCGAACTTCAGCAAACCGAAATGGCGACTGCGTTCCATCATGCCCAATCTAGAAAGAGCTCCTTTCTTCTGCTAATATCCATTCGAAATGAATAGATTGAACGGTATGAGCCGGATTTTCCTTTCGCCGCCGAAGGTCGCGGGCAACGAGGAGCGCTATCTGCGCGAGGCGGTCGAGTCGAACTGGATCGCCCCGCTCGGGCCGTTCGTCGAGCGGTTCGAGGCGGACCTCCGCCGCGTCACCGGCGCCAGGCATTGCGTGGCCCTCGCCAGCGGCACCTCGGCCATCCATTTGGGGCTGCTGGCCGCGGGGGTGCGCCCGGGCGACCTGGTGGCCGTCTCCGACCTCACCTTCGTCGCCTCCGTCAACGCCGTCTCCTACTGCGGGGCCCGGCCCCTGCTGGTCGACTCCGACCCGGAGACCGGGACGATGGATCCCGCGGCCCTGGAACGGGCGCTCGCGGGCCGGAAGGTGGCCGCCGTGGTGCCGGTCCACCTCTACGGCATGCCCTGCGACATGGACGCGATCGTCCGGATCGCCTCCGCGGCGGGGGTCCCCGTGGTGGAGGACGCGGCCGAGTCGCTGGGTTCGACCTGGAACGGACGCGCCTGCGGCACCGTCGGGCAGTCGGGCGCCCTCTCCTTCAACGGGAACAAGATCGTCACCACCTCCGGCGGCGGGGCGCTGCTGACCGACGACGACGAGG
>CADBQJ010000123.1 GCA_902796785.1 Fibrobacter succinogenes | reverse complement strand
GAGGCGAAGTCGCCGGCGGCGAGCCATTCGCGCCGGAAGACCGACGCGCCGCAGGCCACGCCGGAGACGCCGCGCCGGAAGAACTCGGCCGCGTTGCGCTCGTTCACGCCGCCCACCGCCATCAGCGGGATGTCGTCGAACGGGCCGCGCAGGTCGGAGATGTAGGAGGGGCCGAACGCGCCGGCGGGGAAGACCTTCACCATCTCGGCGCCCGCCTTCCAGGCCGCGAAGACCTCCTGCGGCGTGAGCGCGCCGGGGAAGTTCGGGACGCCGAGCTTCGCGCACTCCTCGGAGATCTCGGGGACGAAGACCGGCGAGACGACGAACTCGGCTCCGGCGGCCCGCGCGTCGCGCATCGCGCCGAGCGAGAGCACCGTCCCGGCGCCGACGAGCATCCGGCCGTCCGCCGCCTTCCGCATCCTCTCGATCAGGCCGAGGGCGCCTTCGGTGTTGAGCGTGACCTCGACGGCGGCCAGGCCGCGGCGCGCGCAGAGTTCGACGACGGGCTCCGCCTCTTCGGGCTTCAGCCCTCGGAGGATGCCCAGCAGGGGAGTTTTCGAGAAAGCGGGGGTCCACATGGCCCGCAAACTATAAATATCTATCTTAAGCATCAACGATGAAACGCCCCCTCCGCCTCCTTTCCGCGCTCGCGGTCCTGCCGTTCCTGGCCGCGCCCCTTTCCGCGCAGCCCGAGCCGGGATACGAACGGCAGTGGAAGCACTTCGGGGCGGCCGTCTTCCTGGGCGGCGGGCTCCAGCTTCCCGCGGGCGGCGACCTGGACGGCAAGTCCGTCGTGCGCGTCAACCCCGGCGACACCTCCTCCACGCAGGGCGACTTCCTCGACGCCGAGCCGCACGCCGGCCCCTCCGTCTCCGCGGGCGTCGGCGCCCGCATGGACGGCAACCGCGTCTTCGCCGCGGTGGAGTGGAACTCCTTCTCGACGGAGCACGGGCTGCTGGCGAAGGAGGTCGACGCCGAAAGATGGCGGATCTCCCTGGACTGGCGCCACGACTTCCGGCAGGAGGAGCCCTGGCGGCCCGAGGCCGGCTTCGGCGCGCACTTCGCCCTCGTCGACGTCGACGGATCGTTTCTTCCCAAGTCCGGCGCCGCGCGCGACGCGCGCCTGAGCGGCACCGGCTTCCACGTGGACTGCGGCGTCGGCTGGTGGTTCCGCGAACGGGTGGCGATCGTCGCCGAAGCGGAATACTCCTTCGACGCCTCGCGCAACATCGGGCTGGGCGACGAGGGGTTCCGGCTCGACGGCTATCTCGTGGAACACCGCTTCGCGCTGAACCTCCAGGCGTGGGCGCTGTTCTGAACAAAAAAGGAGAACGCGATGTTCGATTTGAAAGACGGAGCTAAGGTGGGTATCGTCAGCGGGTCGGCCTCCGACAAGGCGATCGTCGACAAGATCGCGGGCGTGCTCGATTCCTTCGGGATCGTCTGGGAACACAACGTGCTGAGCGCCCACCGCATGCCCAACAAGACCGCGCGCTACGTCTGCGAGGCCAAGGGCCGCGGCCTGCAGGTGCTGGTCGGCGTGGCCGGCCTGGCCGCCGCGCTTCCCGGCGTGATGGCGTCGCACACCGTCCTCCCCGTGATCGGCGTCCCCGGCGACGGCGGCCCGCTCTCCGGCGTGGACGCGCTCCACAGCATCGTGCAGATGCCCTCCGGGATCCCGGTCGCCACCGTCGGGATCGGCAACGGCAGGAACGCGGGCTACCTGGCCGCCGCCATCGTGGCGCTGGGCGACCCCGCCGTCGCGGAAAAGCTCGAGGCCTACCGCCGCGGACTGGGCGACATCGAAGGCTGACGTGGGCTTCCGCCGGATCCCGATCCTCCTCGTCCTGATCGCCGCCGCGGGGGCGTTCCTCCCGGCGCGCGCCGCGGGCTGGTCCGCGGAGAAGTTCCCCGCGGGCGAGACGCTGGAGTTCGAGATCGGCTGGGCCTTCATCACCGCGGGCACCGCGCGCATGACGGCCGACTTCGGCCCCGGCGGCGCGCCCCGGATCCGCGCCTACGCGGAGAACAACGGCGTCTTCGAGTCGATCTACCGCGTGGCCGACACCATCGCGAGCGTCCTCGACGGGAAGACCGGCCTGCCGACGCGGTTCGACAAGATCAACAACGAGGGCTCCTGGCACTCGCGCAGCCACATCCGCTTCGACCAGGCCGGCGGAACGGCGCACCTCTCCGACTCGGTCTTCGACGGCGACGGCGTCCCGAAGCCCGGGCGCTCCGTCGACACCCTCATCGCGCTCGACGGCCCCAGCTGGGACATCCTCTCCGCCTTCTACCTCTTCCGGACGCTCCCGCTGGAGAACGGCGGGGTCCACCTCTTCCACGCGGTCTCGGGCAAGAAGAAGTACGCCATGAAGGTGCTGGTCCACCGCCGGGAGCGGGTGAAGGTGCCCGCGGGCGTCTTCGACTGCGTGGTGGTGGAGCCGATCCTGGCCGACGACGGGCTTTTCAAGGCCAAAGGCACCCTGACGATCTGGCTGACCGACGACGAGGACCGCGTCCCGGTGCTGGTCAAGTCGAAAATCGCGCTGGGATCAATCAAAATCGAGCTGACGTCGCGAAAAGCGCCCGCTCCGTTCCGTTAAATTCCGCTTTACATCCAACGCCCCGCGGAGAACCGAAAGAGGCCCCCGCGCTCAATTGCCTATATTCGGGGCATGAAGAAGCTGATTCCCGCGATCGCCTTTCTGTGCGCCGCATCGGCCTTCGCCGCCCCCCGCAGCGAGGACCTGTCGGCGGAATACCTCAATTCCGAACAGGCCATGCGCGAAGACGAATACGCCACTTCGCTGGCCCGCCGCGACTATCTGCGCAACCGCCTGATCGTCGAGGTCGGCGTGGGATCCAAGATGGGCGCCTACGGCGAACCCGGCATGTTCAAGTCCTACGGCTTCGGCGTGGAATACATCTTCGCCATCCCGATCGGCCGCTTCGCGCTGCACCCCGCCCCCTTCTTCAGCTACGGCTTCTTCCCCGAGCTCGACGACCCCGCCTGGGAAGGAGTCTCCGGCGCCGAAGCCGACGCGATCCCGCTCGAAGGCGGCTCCGCCTGGCGCGCCGGCCTCTCGTTCTACTTCTTCCAGAAGCTGCCGCTCCACCTGGCCGTCTCGGTCAGCTACGGCACCGCCTACTACGACAACGAGAAGATGGACGCCGCCAACGACGCCGGCAAGTCCGACGGGCTGCGCAGCCTCATCAAGACCAACGGCTGGAACTTCGACGTCGCGGTCGTGGCCCTCACCGACTCGTGGTACTACCTCTCCTTCAACGTCGGCGTGAGCTACAGCGGCGCCCCCGGCACCGAAACCGGCTACGACGACCCGAAGGAATCGGACACCAACCCCTCCATGTACCGTCTCTCCAACGGCGACCTCGCCTCCCGCGTGGTCGATCCCGACGGCATCTCCAAGTGGAATCCCAGCATCGGCCTGACGGTCGGCTTCGCCTTCTGGGACTTCTTCCCGGACGACACCGAAAAGCGCTATCGCGAACGCCAGCGGGCCCGCGCCAAGCTGGGGATGTAGCGTCCCATGATCCGCGTGCGCGGCGCGCGCGCCCACAACCTCAGGAACGTAGACGTCGAGCTTCCCGCCGGGAAGCTCGTCGTCGTCGCCGGACCTTCGGGCGCCGGCAAGAGCACGCTGCTGTTCGACGTGATCCACCGCGAGGGGCTGCGCCGGTTCGTGGAGGCGCAGGGAGGCGCGCTGGCCGGATTCTTCGGCGAGGCGGGCGCCGCCGACGTCGACGAGATCGAGGGGCTTCCGCCCACGCTGGCGCTGCGCGCCCCGGCGTGCGGCGCCTCCTCCCGCACGACCGTGGCCACGCTCTCGGAATGCGCGCCGCCGCTGCGGCGCCTCTTCGCCGCGTTCGGGACGGCGCGCTGCCCCGAGTGCGGGCGCGAACTGCGCGCCTGGACCGCCGGCGAGGTCGCGCGCGACCTGGTCGCCCGCTTCGAGGGAGTTCCCGCGCGCGTGACCGTCGGGGCCGCGCGCGCCGGGCTTCCGGAGAAGGAGTGGCTGCAGGCGGCGCGCGCGGCCGGATACGCCCGCATGGCCTGGGGCGGCGAGGAGCACGACCTGGAGTCGTGGATCGCGCCGCGCCCCCTGCCCGAGGACGCGGAGATCGTGGTCGACCGCTTCCGCGTGGACGGCGCGAAGACCAGGCGCGTGGCCGACTCCTGCGACGCCGCCTTCCACCTGGGCCGCGGCGTCCTCGCCGTCGAGGCGGGCGAAGGGGAGTCGCTCCGGCGCGTCGTCTACTGCGCCGAGGCGCGGTGCCCCGACCACGGCGCGGGAGCCGCCGCCGCGCGCCCCTCGCTCTTCAGCTTCAACCATCCCGACGGCGCCTGCTCGGAGTGCGGCGGGTCGGGCGTCGCCGACAAGAAGAAGGGCACGCCATGCGCGCGCTGCGGCGGGACGGGGCTCGACCCGAAGACCGACGTCGTGACGCTGGGCGGCAAGACCTTCCGCGAGCTCGGGGCGCTCACCGTCTCCGAGGCGCTGGACTGGCTCGAGAACTCCGCCGGTCCCGAAGCCGCCTCCTCGCCGCTCTGGAAGACGGCCGCCGGCGCGCTCGCCGAGCGGCTCCGCCTGCTCGAGTCGCTCGGGCTCTCGCATCTGCAGCTCGCGCGCCGCGGCAACGCGCTCTCCGGCGGCGAGGCGCTCCGCGTGCGGCTCGCCGCGCAGCTCGGGACGCGCCTGAGCGGCGTGCTGGTCCTGGCCGACGAGCCGCTGGCCGGGCTGCATCCGAAGGACGCGGAGAACGTCTGGGCGCAGCTGGTCCGCCTGCGCGACGCGGGCAATTCCGTGGCCGTCGTCGAGCACGTGCGGTCCGCCCTGGAGCGCGCCGACTGGCTGCTGGAGCTCGGGCCCGAAGGCGGCGCGCGCGGCGGCGAGGTCGTCTACGCGGGCCCTCCGTCGGGGATCTTCGGCTGCGCGCGGTCCGCGACCGCGCCCTATCTCCGGAACCCGCCGCGGGTCGCGCGCGCCGAACGCCCGCGCGACCTGGGCCGCGTGGTCCTGCGCGGGGCGCGCGGCCGCAACCTGAAGAACGTCGACCTCTCCGTCCCGCTGGGGCGGCTGGTCTGCGTGTCGGGCGTCTCCGGCTCGGGCAAGAGCTCGCTCGTCGTCGACACCTTCGCGGCCGCGCTGCTGCGCGCGCAGGGGCGCGAGGCCAATCCGCTTCCATACGGTTCGCTCGAGGGGGCCGAGTCGCTCGGCTTCGTCCGCCTTCTCCGCCAGGGCGAGCTCCAGGGCTCCTCGCGCTCGGTCGTGGCCACCGCGCTGGGCGTCTGGGACGAGCTGCGCGGACTGCTGGCGCAGAGCCCCGAGGCGAAGCTGCGCGGCTGGGGTCCGGGCCGCTTCTCCTTCAACGTCAAGGGCGGAAGATGCGAGCGGTGCGGCGGCGAGGGGACGCTGCGCCTGGATCCCGAGGCGCTGCCGGACCTGCGGTGCGAATGCCCCGACTGCCGCGGGCGCCGCTTCGACTCCTCCACGCTGGAGGCGCGCTTCAAGGGGCTCGACGCCTCGGAGATCCTCGACCTGGACGTGGACGCGGCCGCGGCCCTCTTCCGCGGGCTCGCCTCGCTCTCCCGTCCGCTCGAGACGATGCGCGAGGTCGGGCTGGGCTACCTGAAGCTCGGCCAGCCGGTCGAGGCGCTCTCCGCCGGCGAAGGGCAGCGCCTCCGCCTCGCGGCCGAACTGGGCAGGGGGCTCGGCGCCGCCGCGCGCAACGCGCGTCCCGGGATCTTCGTCCTCGACGAGCCCGCGCGCGGACTCCACTTCGGCGAAGTCGAACGGCTGCTGCGCCTCTTCCGCAAGCTGACCGAGGCGGGCCACGCCGTGCTGATCGTGGAGCACCGCGAGGAGATGCTCGAGGGGGCCGACGTCAAAATCGAAATGGGCCCCGGAGGGGGCCCGTTCGGAGGTCGGATCGTGGAGGAATCGGCCTAGGCCTCTTCCTCCTCCTCTTCGTCGAGGAACTCGGCGAGCGTTTCGACGTAGTCGTCGGTGCTGTCCTTCTTGTCGGCGAAGAAGTCGAGCACTTCCTTCAGCCGTTCGCCTTCCAGCTCCAGCTTCATCTGGCGCGTCGGGGGCTTCTGGAATCCCCAGCGCTCCATCGTCTCCTTGGTCAGCTCGAAGCAGTCGGGCAGGTCGAAGAAGCGCATCGAGGAGGAGTAGATGGCCCAGGACTTCTC
Organism: Fibrobacter succinogenes; assembly: GCA_902796785.1. GTDB lineage: Bacteria > Fibrobacterota > Fibrobacteria > Fibrobacterales > CADBQJ01 > CADBQJ01. The sequence continues at coordinate 2,913 of CADBQJ010000123.1, read as the reverse complement.
CAGGCCGTAGCATTCGGGCTTTTCGCGGCTCTGGTCGCGGAGCCAGGCGGCCATGTGGCGTTCGCGCATGTCGCGGATCTTGTCGATGCGGGCCATGCCGTAGATCAGGTACTTGCCCTTGAAGGCGTCGTCGAGGCCGGCGTACTTCACGGCGAAGAAGACGTAGGCGTACTTCGCCTTGACGATGGCGTTGATCTTGGACTGGTTGTGGCAGGTCTGCAGCCCGTAGGTCCCGGTTTCGTAGTCGGGTTCGTGGCAGGCGCCCTTGCCGTTGTCGTCCAGTTCGTCGCGGATGGGCAGCGCGGCCTGGAGGCAGGGCTCGGTGAAGAGGACGATCCCCTTGTTGTTTCCGCGGTAGTCTTGCCAGTCTTTCAGGCTGATTTCGATTTTCGGCATGCAGCGCTCCTTCGTCTTCTCCGCGGAAGGGAAAATCCGCGGATTTTGGGCCGATTTTCGGCCGGAATAAAAAACCAAAGACCGGATTTCGCCAGAAACCCGGATGGGACAAATATAGTCGCTTATTCCCGGCCGGACTGCTTCTCCAGCTCCACGTGGGCGGAGGAGAGGGGCTCGCCGAAGAAGAAGGCGGCCCGGCGGTCGAAGAAATCGGGCTGTTCCGTGGTGAAAAAGGCGATTTCGCCCCCGGAGGAGACCCGTTCGTCCATTTCGGGGTGGCGCTTCAGGTAGTCCACGAGCTTCGCGGCCACCAGCTCGCCCTGGGGGACGGCGCGCACCCCTTCGGGCAGGCACTTCTCGATCAGCGGGAGGAGCAGCGGGTAGTGGGTGCAGCCCAGCACCACGGCGTCGATCTCCGGGTCCTGCGCCATCAGCCGGCCGATGTCGCGCCGCACGAACCACTCCACCGCCTCGCCCGAGGTCTCGCCGTTCTCCACGAAGGGGACCCAGAGCGGGCAGGCCTGCTGCGAGACCTTGACGTCGGGGAAGAAGCGGGCGATTTCGACGGGGTAGGAGCCGGAGCGGACCGTCCCCTCGGTGCCGAGGATTCCCAGATGGCCGTTTTTCGTCAGGTTTCCCGCCTCCTCGGAGGTGGGGCGGAGGATGCCGAGCACGCGGCGGTCGGGCGCCAGGCCGGGCAGGTCGCGCTGCTGGATGGTGCGCAGGGCGCGGGCGGAGGCGGTGTTGCAGGCGAGGACGACCAGCGGGCAGCCCCGCCCGAAGAGCCATTCCACGGCCTGGCGGGAGTAGCGGCGGACGGTCTCGAAGGAGCGCGGTCCGTAGGGGCTGCGGGCGTTGTCGCCCAGATAGACGAAATCGCGGTCCGGCAGCGCGCGGCGCAGTTCCCGCAGGATGGTCAGTCCGCCGTAGCCGGAGTCGAAGACCCCGACGGGCCCGCGTCCACAAGGTTCCATGGGACAAAATATACCCTCCCCCTTGAAATCCCGCGGCGAGTTTCTACATTTGCTTCCGCTCGCGGGGCTATAGCTCAGTTGGTAGAGCACGTCGCTGGCAGCGACGGGGTCAGGAGTTCGAATCTCCTTAGCTCCATGGAAGAGACCGGTTCCGCCGGTCTCTTCTTTCTTTTTCCGCGCCCCGGATTTCGCCGCTTTTTATGTTTTCCCCATGCGCCGCCCCCTCCTCCCGACCCTCCTGCTCCTCCTCGCGCTGACCGCCGGCGCGGCCTGGGCGGGCGACCTGCGCTTCGGGAACGTGCGGGTGCGGAGCTCCATGTCGGAGCTGCTGGTCGACAAGGAGGCCCACCGCGACTCCCTCCTGCCCCCCTTCGACCCGGAATACGAGTTCAAGGAGCTGCTGCGCCGCGAGCCGGGGCTCTGGTCGCTGGGCGGGCTGGTCGACGGATCCGACATCGTCACCGAGCTCGACGTGGAGCTGGTCTTCGTCGACGGCATGCGCGAGGACCAGAGCTGCGAGATCCTCTCCGAGGCCGACACCTCCGAGGCGGCGCTCGCGAAGCTCGACACGGTCGCCAGGCCCTGGCGGCTCCGCCTGGGGCTCGACTTCGTCTCCGGCGCCTCCACCACCGTGCTCGACCACGTGCAGTCGTGCCTCGAGATGGCGCGCGAGCGGCTGGCGCTGGTGGTCCGCCGCGAGGACGGCGAGATCGAGGTGCTTCCCCCGAAGTCGCTCGACGACCAGATCAGGGAGTACCGCCTCAACGCCGAGCTCGACGGCCTGATGACCGCGCGCGTGCTGAAGGTCTCGCGCGAGGTGCGCCGCACGGCGAGCTGCCCGCGCAACGTGGAGGACTACCGCCTGCTCCTCGACGTCTGGCGGGACGTGGAAAAGACCCCGACCGACCTCTACCAGCTGGAGCAGGAGCTGAACCGCGAGCGCAACGGCGGCCGCGCGGTGATGTCGTGCGCCTTCAGCCGCGAGCACAACCGGCGCTACTCCGACGACTGGAGCCTGCGGTGCGACGTGGACGGCGAGAGGTGCACGATCGCGCAGAGCAGGGACGGCACCAAGACCTGGCGCTACGACGACAAGGCCGACCGCCTCTACTACCGCGGCTTCCGCCTCCTCGGGATCGGCTTCGGCGCGCAGAGCGTGCGCGACGGCGGCAAGGTGCTCGACCTCAAGCTGATCCCGCTCTCGGTCAACCTCTACCTCGAGGCCTACGTCGACGTCGACGGCACCCCCGTGGCGCTCGGCCTGCTGACGGTGCAGGAGCAGGAATAGGGATCAGGGATCAGTGCGTAGGATCCGCTGCGCGTAGATTGAAGAAAGGGCCCCGGAGAGGGGGCCCTTTTTGTTTGCTGCGGTAAAATTTATTGTATTATTAGATAACTATCGTTTTGCCAACTTATCCACGAGGAGGGATGCGTGAACCGCGCCGAGTATCACCGGCTTCTGCTGGCGCTGAAGGAAGACCCGGGCTGCCTGGGAAAGTTCCGGGAAAAGTACCGGAACATCTACCCCTTCAGCGACGCCGTC
>CADBQJ010000122.1 GCA_902796785.1 Fibrobacter succinogenes | reverse complement strand
GAGCGGTGCAAGGCGCTCTTCATGGAGGGCTTCCTCCTCGACAACAACCTCAAGAACGAAGCCGAAGCCCTCAAAATCCTCAAGCAGCTGACCGCGGAGTGCCCCGATCACGAGCTGGCGGACGACGCCGCCTTCATGGTCGAGGACATCGAATGCGGCCGCTGCCGGACAAAAGCGCTGGCCGAGGGGGCCGCGGCCCAACCCTGAGGTCGGGTTTTCTAGAATTACCTCCACAATCCGGGAGACACCGATGGAAAAAACCTTCGCGATGGTAAAGCCCAACGGGATGAAGCACGCCCTTCTGGGCAGCGTCCTTTCCCGCTACGAAGCGGCCGGACTTGCCGTGCAGGCGGTCCGCGTCGTGCGGATGACCCGCGAACAGGCCGAGGGCTTCTACGCGGAACACCGCGAAAAGGGCTTTTTCGGCGAACTGATCGACTTCATGACCTCCGGCCCCGTGGCCCTGCTCGTGCTGGGCGGCGAAAACGCCGTCGCCGCGGTCCGCGCCATCAACGGCGCCACCGACCCCGCCAAGGCCGCCCCGGGCACCATCCGCTTCGACTACGCGCCCAGCGTGGGCGAAAACGTCGTCCACTCCTCCGACTCGCCCGAAAGCGCGGCGCGCGAGATCGCGTACTGGTTCCAGCCCTCCGAGCTGGTCGACTACGCGGTCTCCAAGCGGATCGCAACCCTCTGATTGACCACCACCCAAAAGGATCGCACATGTCCTGGATCTTCAAATACGTCAACTCCTCCATCGGCAAGAAACAGCTGATGGCGGTCACCGGCGGGTGCCTTCTCGGCTTCCTGCTGGTCCACTTCGTCGGCAACTGCACGCTGCTGATTCCCGACGAGGCCGCGCGCGCCGAGGCCTTCAACAAGGTGGCCGACACCTACGCCAGCCTGAAGTTCCTGCTCTACGTCGCGGAAGCCGGGCTGGTGGTCCTCTTCGGCGTCCACATCGTCAACGCCCTGCGCACCTGGCGGGAAAACCGCGCCGCCCGCGCCGCCGGCTACGAAGTGCAGACCCGCGTGGGCGACAAGAGCCTGCCCTCCTTCGTGATGATCTACACCGGCACGTTCCTCCTCGCCTGGCTGGTGCTCCACATCCTCACCTTCAAGTTCGGCAAAGGCGTTTTCGCCGACATCATCCCCCATGACGGGCAGATCACCCTCTACGACGTCGTGAGCTTCTGGTTCTCCCAGTCCTGGTACGCGGCCATCTACGTGATCGCCATGCTCTGCCTGGGCTTCCACCTGTGGCACGGCGTCGGCAGCGTGTTCCAGACGCTGGGCCTGCGCCATCCCAAGTACACCCCCATCATCGAGTTCTGCGGCAAATGCTACGCCGCGCTGATCGGCGGCGGCAACGCGATCATCGTCATCACCTGTTTCCTGCGCGAGGCCTGCAAATGAACTACAATGCTCCCGTGACCGAGGGCGCCAAGCTCGACGGACATATCCCCGAAGGGCCCCTGGCCGAAAAGTGGACCAAGCACAAGTTCGACCTGAAGCTGGTCAACCCCTCCAACAAGCGCAAGTACCGGATCATCGTCGTCGGCACCGGCCTGGGCGGCGGCGCCGCCGCGGCCTCGCTGGGCGAGCTGGGCTACAAGGTCGACTGCTTCTGCATCCAGGACTCCGCCCGCCGCGCCCACTCCATCGCCGCGCAGGGCGGGATCAACGCCGCCAAGAACTACCAGAACGACGGCGACTCGGTCTACCGCCTCTTCTACGACACGATCAAGGGCGGCGACTACCGCGCCCGCGAGGCCAACGTGCACCGCCTGGCCGAAGTGTCGCGCAACATCATCGACCAGTGCGTCGCGCAGGGCGTCCCCTTCGCGCGCGACTACGGCGGGCTCCTGGACAACCGCTCCTTCGGCGGCGCCCAGGTCTCCCGCACCTTCTACGCCCGCGGCCAGACGGGCCAGCAGCTGCTGCTCGGCGCCTACCAGTCGCTGATGCGCCAGGTGCACAAGGGCACGGTCAACCTCCACGTCCGCAAGGAGATGCTCGACCTCGTCGTGATCGGCGGCAAGGCCCGCGGCATCGTGACCCGCGACCTGGTGACCGGCCAGATCGAGACCCACTGGGCCCACGCGGTCGTGCTGGGCAGCGGCGGCTACGGCAACACCTTCTTCCTGTCGACCAACGCCCGCGGCTCCAACTGCTCCGCGGCCTGGGCGGCCTACAAGAAGGGCGCCTACTTCGCCAACCCCTGCTACACGCAGATCCACCCCACCTGCATCCCGGTGCACGGCGACCAGCAGTCCAAGCTGACGCTGATGTCCGAATCGCTGCGCAACGACGGCCGCGTCTGGGTGCCCCGCACCAAGGAGATGGCCGAGAAGGTCCGCAAGGGCGAGCTGACGCCCGAGCAGATCAAGGAAGAGGACCGCTACTACTACCTGGAAGAACGCTATCCCTCGTTCGGGAACCTCGTCCCCCGCGACGTCGCCTCCCGCAACGCGAAGATGGTCTGCGACGCCGGCCTGGGCGTGGAAGCCAGCGGCCGCGCGGTCTTCCTCGACTTCTCCGAGGCGATCGGTCGCCTGGGCGAAGACGTGGTCCGCCAGCGCTACGGCAATCTTTTCCACATGTACGAAAAGATCACCGCGCAGAACCCCTACAAGACCCCGATGAAGATCTACCCGGCCATCCACTACACCATGGGCGGCCTCTGGGTGGACTACGACCTCATGTCGAACCTCGAGGGCCTCTTCGTCGTCGGCGAAGCCAACTTCTCCGACCACGGCGCGAACCGCCTGGGCGCCTCCGCGCTCATGCAGGGCCTGGCCGACGGCTACTTCGTCCTGCCCTACACCATCGGCGGCTACCTCGCCACGATGCCTCCCAAGGCGACCGAGCTCACGGGCGACGAACCCGAGTTCAGGGAAGCCGCGAAGGGCGTGCGCGAACGCATCCAGCGCCTGCTCTCGATCAACGGCACCAAGTCCCCGCTCGAGTTCCACAAGGCCCTCGGCCACATCATGTGGGACAACGTGGGCATGGCCCGCACCGAGGAAAGCCTCAAGCGCGCCCTCGACGAAATCCCGAAGATCCGCGAGGACTTCTGGAAGAACGTCAAGGTCTACGGCAAGAACGAGGAGTTCAACCAGAACCTCGAGACCGCGCTCCGCGTGGCCGACTTCCTGGAACTGGCCGAGCTGCTCGCCTACGACGCCCTGCAGCGCAAGGAATCCTGCGGCGGCCACTTCCGCGAGGAATCGCAGACCGCCGAAGGCGAAGCCCTCCGCCAGGACGACAAGTTCGCCTACGTGGCGGCTTGGGAATACACCGGCGCCGATTCGAACCCCGCCCTCCACAAGGAAGACCTGAAGTTCGAAAACGTCCACCTTACCCAGAGGAGCTACAAATAATGGCCGAGAAGAACATCAGCGTCACTCTGAAGGTGTGGCGCCAGGCTTCCGCCGACAAGCCCGGCAAGTTCGAAACCTACAAGGTGAAGGACGTCTCCACCGGTTCCTCTTTCCTCGAAATGCTCGACATCCTGAACGAAGAGCTGCAGAAGGAAGGCAAGGAACCCTTCGCCTTCGACAACGACTGCCGCGAAGGCATCTGCGGGATGTGCTCGCTGGTCATCAACGGCGTGCCCCACGGCCCCGGCCGCGGCATCACGACCTGCCAGCTGCACATGCGCTCGTTCAAGGACGGCGACGTCATCGTGGTGGAACCCTGGCGCGCCTCCGCGTTCCCGGTGATCCGCGACTGCGTGGTCAACCGCGACGCGTTCGACCGCATCATCCAGGCGGGCGGCTTCACCAACATCAACGCCGGCTCCGCCCAGGACGCCAACGCGATCCCGATCGGCAAGGCCGACGCCGACGCCGCCATGGACGCGGCCGCCTGCATCGGCTGCGGCGCCTGCGTCGCGGCGTGCAAGAACGCCTCCGCCATGCTCTTCGTCTCCGCCAAGGTGACGCACCTCGCGCGCCTGCCCCAGGGCCAGGTCGAAAAGCGCAAGCGCGTGCTCGCCATGGTCGCCCAGATGGACAAGGAAGGCTTCGGCAACTGCACCAACCAGTACGAATGCCAGGCCGCCTGCCCCAAGGAAATCAGCGTGGACTGCATCGCCAAGATGAACCGGGAGTACCTCTCGGCCACCGTGGTGGAACCCGCCTAGTTTCCCGCGAAAGCGCTCGAAGCGGGGCCTTCTCCGGAAGGCCCCGCTTTCCGTTCCCGCGGACTTCGTATTTTTGGGCCATGAGCCCGAAGACCCGTTCGACGATCCTGGTCCTCTGCCTCGCGGCCTTCGCCGCGGCGCTCCTCTCCGGATGCGCGGGCGCCAAGCGCCAGCGCGCCAAGCTGGCGCTCGCCTCCTGCAGCCTGGAGATCCTCGGGGCCGCCCCCGTGGTCGACGGCGCGGAGCCGATCGTGCGGGTGCCGCAGACGGACGGGACGGAGCGCGTGCACGACCTGCGCCGCCCCTCGCTCGCCCTCTTCGCCGACCTGCCCGCCATCCTCGAGGGACGCGCCGAGTGGCAGCTGCGGAACGCCGGAGCGCGGTTGCGCGTGCGCGTGGGCAACTCCGGCTCCGACACGCTCGTCCTCGACTCGCTCTCCTTCGTCCTGCGCTTCGCCGAATGCGCCGTGCCGGCCCGCGCGTCCGAGCCGCTCGTCCTGCCCGCCAGGGGCGCCGTCGAGCGCGAGATCGAGCTGCGGCTCGACGTGGACAACTCCGTGCTGGCCTGCATGGACGGCGCGGAGACGCTGACGACGGAAATGCGCGCCCTCTTCGGCTTCGGGACGAACGACCCCGAGCCGGTCTGGCTGGAGCTCGAAAACAGGGGCGAATTCCCGCGCGACCGCATCCTCGCCGAGCTGGAGGCCTCCAAACAGTCGCTGATGAACCGCATGCTGGGCCGGTAGGCCGGCAAATAAGGTATTTTCGGGACGATGGAAAACCTCGTCGTCACCCCCACGCCGCTCTTCCACTTCTTCGTCCTGCTGCTCGGGGCGGCGCTCGGCTCGTTCTTCACGGTGGTCGTCTACCGCGTGCCGCTGGGGATGTCGATCGTCAAGCCGCCTTCGCACTGCCCCGAATGCAAGAACAGGCTGAAGTGGCACGACAACCTGCCGATGGTCGGCTGGCTCCTCCTGCGCGGCAAGTGCCGTTTCTGCAAGAAGCCGATTCCGGTCCGCTACCCGCTGATCGAGTTCGGGTGCGGGCTCGCGCTCGCCGCCGCCGCGTGGTGCGGCATGCCTCCGGGCCGGGGCGCCGACGCCGCCGCCGTGGAATGGACGCTGCGGCTGATGCTGCTGACGGCGCTCGCCTTCCCGGTCGTGGTGACCGACCTCCGCTCGATGCTGATCCCCGACGTGGCCGTGATCCCCGGGATCGCGCTGGCGCTGCTGGCCTCGCTGCTGCCCGGCGGGCTGGAGTGGCGCTCCGCGCTGGCCGGCGCGCTGGCCGCGTCGGTCGCGCTCTGGGCCTTCGGGCGGCTGATGTCGAAGATCCTCGGGCGCGACGCCATGGGGTTCGGCGACGTGAAGCTGGTCGCCTTCTTCGGCGCGCTGATGGGGGCGAAGTTCGCGCTGATGTCCGTGCTGCTGGGAGCCCTCTTCGGCACGGTCGCGACGCTTCCGCTCGCGAAGCTGCGCAAGGGCGAAATCCCCTTCGGGCCGTTCCTCTACCTGGGCGCGGTCGTCGTCTGGTTCCAGGGCGAGCGGCTCTGGAACCTCTACCTCGCCTACGCGACCGGGGGCTGACGCGGTGGCAGAGGCGAAGCGGAAGGGAAAGCTGGTCTACGACCGGGAGAAGTGCCTGGTCTGCGCGGGATGCGCGGGCGTCTGCCCGGCGCTCGCGATCGATTTCCGCGAACTGGAATGGACGCTGGACGACGGCCGCTGCACGCGCTGCGGCCTCTGCGTAAGGTTCTGCCCCGTGGGAGCGCTGCATGTCGAACGGGATTGACTCCTCCTGCGACGTCCTCGTGATCGGCGCGGGCCCCGCGGGAAGCGTGGCCGCCGCGGACTGCGCGTCCGCGGGCCTGAAGACGCTGCTCCTGGAGAAGCGCCCCGTGGTCGGGATTCCCGTGCGGTGCGGCGAGGCGAGCACGTCGGTCGCGCGCATCGCGGAGTACGCGCCCGTGCGCGACGAGTGGATCGAGACCGAGCTGAACGGCGTGGTCTTCCACGGCACGGGCGGGCACGTGGTCCGCTACGACAAGAAAGATTTGGGCACGGTGCTCGACCGGACGAAGTTCGACGCCGGCCTGGCGGAGCACGCGAGGTCGCGCGGCGCGGTTCTCGCGCTGCGGGCGCAGGCGAAGGACGTCGGCCCCGCGGAGAACGGGGCGCGCCGGGTGCTCGTGGCGACTCCGGAAGGGGAGACCGAGGTGCGCGCGCGCGTCGTGATCGGCGCCGACGGCGTGGAGGCCCTCTCGGGCGAGTGGGCCGGGCTGCGCACGCGGCAGCTGGCGCCGCACACCTGCAGCGCGATCGAGTTCAAGCTCGACATGCTGATTCCCGAAAGCGACCGCCTGGTGCTCTGGCAGGGGCGCGACACGGTCAACGACGGCTACATCTGGGCCTTCCCGAAGGCGAAGTCGAAGACGACGAACTTCGGCGCGGGGATTCTCGTGCCGAAGGCGGGCGCGCCGAACATCGCCGAGCTGACGGAGGAGTGGCTGGAGAAGCTCTATCCCGGGGCGCGCGTCCTCTCACGCTGCGGCGGCGCCGCGCCGGTCAGCGGCACGCTGGAGCAGACCGTCGCCGACAACTTCCTGCTGGCGGGCGACTCCGCCCACCACACCAACCCGCTCACCGGCGGCGGGATCGCCGCGGCCCTGGCCGCCGGACGCCTCGCCGCGCGGACGATCGCCGAAGGCTTCCGCGAAGGCGACCTCTCCGAGACCTTCCTGCGCCGCTACCACGACGCCTGCCGCGACGCCTTCGGCCGGACGCACGAACGCTATTTCCGCATGCGCCGCGCGCTGCTGGCGATGGACGCGCGCGACCAGTCGCGCTTCTACGCCGTCATGAAGGCCGCCGTGGAGCGCGGCAAGGCGGCCGCCTTCGCCGCGGACCCCGCCATGGCGCTCCGCATGGCCTCGCTCGCCTTCTCCGCGTTCTGGAAGACGCGGGATTAGCGCCAAATCCCCGAAAAAGAGGCATTCCGGAGAAAAATTTTTCGATCCCCCTTGCCAGGG
>CADBQJ010000121.1 GCA_902796785.1 Fibrobacter succinogenes | reverse complement strand
GGTGGTGAGCGCGTCGAGCTCCTCGTCCACCTTCATCGTGCCGATCTCGGCGGCGAACGCGCTGCCGCTCCGGCCGGCGAGGATGATCGCCGTCACGAGAGGGCCCAACTCGCGGAAGAGGCCGATCGCGATGAGGTCCGCCACATACACCTCCACGCCGAACATCTTGAGCGACGCCGCGCTCTCGAAGGCGAGGATGAGCCCGAGGAGAAAGCCGATGGCGGTGGTGATGGGCAGGCCGTCGAAGCCTGCCCGCTCGAACGCGAGCGCGGCGTCGCGGAAGCGGAACCGCCGCGGGTGGAAGAGCATGGAGAGCGCGTTGGCGAACGTCTCGCCGAGAAACGCGCAGTTGGCGCGCGCGGCCGAACACCAGTTGCACACGCCCTGGCCCACGGCCACCAGGAACGGCCGGTGGCGGTGGCGGGCGGGCGCCTTGCCGTCGTACGCCCTGAAGTCGTAACGCGCGCGGATGGGCGCGAGCAGCCCCCTGGGGTCCACCGCCTCCACGCGCACGGCGCGCGCGGCGGCATGCCGGTCAAGCGCGAGGAAGAACGCCTCGAACGCGGCCGTGGAGGCGGAGAGGCCCGACACGTCGAGCGTCACCGCCTCGCCGCCCTTCAGGCGGTCCACGTCGCGCAGCGTCCTCCACTGCTGCGCAATCGATTCCGCGTCGGCGGCTCTGACGACGATCGGCTTCACGCGCCCACGCCCGGCCTCAATTCTTCTTTTCCGCCTCCGCTTCCGGCGCGGGAGCGGCCTCGCCCGTCGACTCGCGGATCTTCGCGGCGGACTGCTCCTCCTGCTTCTTCGCAGGCTCCTTCTCCTCCATCTCGCGACGGAGGTTGTCGATCCACTCGTTCCATTCGATCGTGTTCTGGTCATGGCGCTTGAGCGCCTCCAGCACGTCCTTCGCATGCTTCGCGGCCCACTCGCGGCGCTCCTTGTCCGCCTTCTCCTCGAGGTCCTTCACGCGCTGCTCCTTCGCCTCGTCGAGCTTCTTGCCCGTGTCATGCTCTTCATCCTGCACCGCCCATTCGCGCGCCTGGCGGCGCAGCTGCTCCTTCTTCGAGACGGGGTCCGCGAGCGCCGAGCGCGACCAGCCGTGGTCGTCCCACGGACGCGGGTCGCTCAGCACGTTCTTGCGGCGGAGCGCCTCGTCCTGCGCCTCGTTCGCGTCGGTCAGCACGTACGGCGTCATGAACACGAGCAGTTCCTTGCGGGTCTCGGACTGGACGACCTTCCCGAACAGCCACTTCCCGATCCACGGGATGTCCTTCAGGATCGGGATGCCGGTCTCGGCGTCGGCGACGGACGTCTCCGTCAAGCCGCCGAACACGATGGTCTGGGCGTTGTCCAAAAGGACGTCGGCCCCCATTTTGCGCTCGACGGCGAGGTCGACGGTGCCCTTGACGTAAAGGCCGTCCTGGGGGATCAGCATCGACTGCCCGTCCCTGACGAACTGCGAATACTCTTCCTCGATCTTCAGCATGACCGTCTTGTTGGGGTTGATCTTCGGCGTGACCTTCAGCTTGATGCCGATGTCCTTCGAGGTGTAGTTGGGGGTCGGCTGGCCGCTGTTGCCGTAGGAGCCCGACTGCGCCGTCCAGCCCGTCACGAACTGCCGGTTCTCCGTGGCGTCGATCGTCGCCTCCTTGTTGTCCACCGTCATGACGATCGGCGAGGCGATGTACTTCGCGCGGCTGTCGGTCTTCGCAGCGGTGATCACCGCGGCGAGGTTAAGCTTGTCGCTCTTGAGGATGTAGTTGACGCCGCTTCCGATGGGGTTCGCGGCCGTGGCGACCGTGCCGTTGGTGACGCCCGCCGCGGCGGCGTTCACCACGCTGCCGAGCATCGACGAGCCCGACCCGCCGCCGCCGCCGAGCATGTAGCTGCCGTTGTTGTAGAAGCCGTCGCGCTTCAGGGACTTGATGGTCTGCATGAACGGCACCGTGCTGGCCGTGACGCCGTTGTCGCCGGTGAAGTCCTCGGCGACGGCGTAGTTGAGCAGGTTGCCGTCGCCGTCCTGCGCGTAGACGAGGCTGCGGCCGAAGGAGTCCGTGGCCTGCACGCGCTCGAAGACGTGCTGCCGGCCGCGCTGCACCCAGTCGACGCCGGTCTGGAGCTCGTCGCCGAGCGAGACCTCGATGATGACGGTTTCGATCAGCACCTGGTCGAGCTTGATGTCCATCCGCTCGATCACGCGCTTGATGGAGGCCATGTCGGCCTTGCGGGCCATCACGACGATGCTGTTGATGCGCTTGTCGGCGAGCACCTTGACGTTGTCCTTGTTCAGGGCGCCGAGGTTGTTGTTGTTGGAGAATGTCGGATTGGAGCTCGCGGGGCGCGGCGCCGTGTGCGTGCCCTGCGTGAGGTTGCGCGTGGTGGGGGCGCCCTTGGACACGTTCTGGTTCTGGTTGTTCTTCGACTGCGACGAGGAGGAGCTCGCGCCGATGAAGTCGTTGAGCATCTTCTCCACGTCCTCGGCGTCGGCGTATTTGAGGCGGATGACCTCCACCTCGATCTCAGGGGTCGTCTCCACGTCGAGGGCCTTGATCACCTTGTCGAAGAAGTCCATGTTCGTCTTCGCGGTGATGATGATGAGCTTGTTGGAGCGTTCGTCGGCGACGATCTGCACCTTGCCGCGGATCATGCCGCGGTCGGCGTCGGAGATGGCGGCGGTGAGCACGGCGTTCGGCGTGGGGGCCGCCGGCTCGGCGGGCTTGTGGCCGGGGCGGTTGAGGGGGCTGAGGAGCCGGGCCGGCTGCGGCGCGGGCGTGGTGCGGGCGAAGCCGGGTCCGCCGCTCGACTTCGGGGCCGCGCCCTCCTTCTGGCTGTTCTTCTGCGACTCGGTGACGATCTCCATCAGGTATTCCTTGATCTTCGTCGCCTCCG
>CADBQJ010000120.1 GCA_902796785.1 Fibrobacter succinogenes | reverse complement strand
CTCCCGCGATCGCCCAGCCGTCCGTTTTCGCTGTTTCGACGGCACGAAGATAGAAATCGGGGGAAGGCCGGACGCCTCCCGGGGCGGGAAAACGGCCGAAACGGAGCGGATTCGCCGTTTCCGGGCTCAGGAGTAGAGCCTGATCCTGTCCTTCTTGCCGCGGATCTCCGCATCGGCCACGAAGGAGAGCTTCTCGTCCTCGGGGAGGAGGTCCACCGTCCGCTGCGAGACGAGCAGGTCGACGGAGTAGGTCTTGCAGAGGCTTTCGATGCGGCTGGCCGTGTTGACCGCGTCGCCGATGACGGTGTACTCCAGGCGGTTCGCGGTGCCGATGTTCCCCGCCAGCACCTTGCCCGAGTTCAGCCCGATGCCGAAGCCGATCTCGGGCTCGCCCGCCGCGCGGCGCTCGGCGTTGAACGCGGCCAGCGCCTCGCGCATCCCGCGGGCGGCGCGCAGCGCGTCGCGGGCGTGCGTCTTCGAGGGGAGCGGCGCGCCGAAGACCGCCATGATCGCGTCGCCGATGTACTTGTTGATGATGCCGCCGTTTTCGGCGATCGGCTTCTCCAGCAGCGTGAAGTAGCGGTTCAGCGTGGAGACGATCTCCTTCGGGTCGTGCTTCTCGGAGATCGAGGTGAAGCCGCGGATGTCGCAGAACATCACGGTCACCTCCAGGTCCGTGCCGCCGAGGTCGGGGTTGTCGGAGAGCAGGTAGTCGCGCACCTGCGGCGCCACCGCCTTGCCGAAGGTGTTGTTGATGCGGGCGATCCGCTGCGCGGAGGAGACGATCTCGGCCACGTAGCCCATCGTGTCCTCGGTCATCTTCAGGATGGCGTGGTAGAGGTTCTCCACCTCGTCGCCCGTGTGGATGTCGAGCCGCCGGAGCCGGTGCACGTTGCGCTCGAGCGCCGCGTCGCCGTTGTAGGCGAACTCGCTGGCGCGGATGGTGATCGAGTTGATCGGGTAGAGGATGTTGTAGTCGACGAACCACGCCACCACCGCCATGATCAGCACGACGAATCCCAGGAAGAGGAAGACCATCTGCGTGAAGAAGTTGAGCTCGTTGTTGGCCAGCAGCGACATGGAGACGTCGGTCCCCACGTAGCAGACGCACCTGCCCGCGGAGTCCTTCACCGGCCTGTAGACCGTCAGCAGCCAGCCGTAGGACTCGTTCGTGACGATCGGCTCGATCTCCTCGCCCGCGAAGAGCTTCGGCAGCAGCGGTTTGAAGCTCTCGTCGAACGGGACGAGCTCGCCCGGCGCGGAGCCCTCCGTGTCCGGCGCGTCGAGGTCGAAGACGACGCGGCAGCCGTCCTCCTCGATGCGGTAGACGTAGAGGTACTTGATGTCGGTGGAGGAGCCGCGGATCAGCGCGAGCCGTTCCTCGAGCGCCCGGTACTCCGCGGACGAGTCGCCGGCGGCGATGTAGTCGTCGATCCTCTCCGGGTCGATCAGCATCGCCGCCTGCTCGGCCACGCCGCGCGCCACGTTGGCGTACCCGTCGACCAGCGACGTGCGGTAGAGCAGCAGGCTGATGGCCGTGGCCACCAGCGTCAGCGCGACCAGCGCCACGATCAGGATCGCCTTGATCTTGGAGCTGAGGAAGAACGAGCGGCACTTGATCTGCCGGATCTCGCGGAGGTCGTCGGCCGCGAGCGGGGCCTGCCGCCAGCCGCGGAAGCGCAGCGAGTGGCGGAAGTCGGCGGGGAGGAGCCGCAGCACGGCGATCACCAGCGCCGTCGTGACCGTCTTGTCGACCAGGTCGTGCCAGAGGTCCAGCGCGATCCCCTCGGTGGCGAAGGAGGTCAGCACGCGCGGGAGGATGCTGCCGATCCCGCCGCCGATGGCGGTGATCGAGAGGACGAAGAGGACGATCCCCCGGGGACGCCGCAGGAACCCCTTTTCGTGCAGGAAGGCCGCGCAGACCGCGATCAGCACGTTGAGGACGGCGTAGTAGATGGAGGAGAAGTCGGCGGCGCCCTTGAGGATGTTGGTGACGAGCCCGACGAAGATGCCGGGGAGGTAGCCGCCCATGACCGCGGCGAGGATCGTGCCGGGGGTGTCCATCCAGATCGGGAGGCCGAGCAGGGCCACGCCGCCGGAGAGCGCCACGTTGAGGAGGACGCACGCCGCGCACATCCAGAAGACCCGGACGTAGCTGCGTCTCACTGCGCTGCGGTATCTGGAGATCGCGTCCATTCTTCTATCCTCGTTCCGCGCCGGTGCCGCTTGAAATCATAGGAAAAAGAGTCGAAAACGGGCCAAATCCGGCCGGAATCACCCCTCCGGGAGGGCCGCCAGCAGCCGCCGGCCGAATTCCTTCGGCGAAAAGCGCTCCAGAAGCGCCCCGGCCGCCTCGGGACGGACGATCTCCTCGCCGGCGAGCGCCCGGTCGAGCTGCTCGACGTAGGCCCGGGCGTCGTCGGCCGGCGAGACCGTCGGGAGCGCGTCGGCGAAGATCTCCTCCAGGGCCGAGGTCCGGGCCACGACGGCGGGGGTCCCGCAGGCGAGCGCCTCCAGGGGCGTCATCCCGAACCCTTCCAGCCACGAGGGGCAGACGTAGAGGTCGGCCATGCGGTAGAACTCGCGCAGGCGGGCGTCGTCCAGCCCGGCGAACTGGAAGAAGTTGCGCAGCCGCTTCCGGGCGGCCAGCGCCTCGACCGGCTCGGAGGGCCTCCCGACGCGGGCGAAGGCCACCCGCGGGCGGAGCGCGGCCATCTCGACGAAGGTCTCGACGTTCTTGCGCGGCTCGGCCAGGCTCACCGTCAGGCAGAGGCCGTTGAACCCCTCCATGCCGCGCAGTTCGCGGAAGGCCGCCCGTTCGGCGGCGGAGGGGGGCGCCTCGGGCGGGAAGAAGCGCGAGGAGTCGACCGGGCAGCCGACGACCGCGCCGGGACGGCCCGCGGTCCCGAAACGGGCCTCGGCCCGGGAGCGGGTCCATTCGGAGTTGTAGAGGTAGAAGTCGGCCGATTCGGTCCCGCGGACGAAGAAGCGGTTGATCAGCGCGAATTTCGGGCTGCGCGGATAGAGCGTCTGGGCGAAGAGGTCGTGGACGAAGACCCCGGCGCGCGCCCCGGGCAGGGCCTTGCGGACCTCGCCGGCCAGAAAGCCCAGTTCCGGGCGGACGAGGAGGACGACGTCGGGGCGGCGCTCCCGGAGCAGCCGCCGGAACGGGCCGCGGAAGGAGAAAAAGCCGGTCTGGAGGGAGCCGGCCCGGAGCGAGAGGCCGGGGAGCCGCCCGTCGCCCGGGAAATAGCGGGGCGTCTCGAGCCAGAGGGTCTCGGCGTCGAGGCCGGCGTCGCGGAGGACGGCGCGCATGGAGAGCGCCAGGTGCCCGAAGCTGGTGCGCCCGTCCTTGTCGCAGACGATCAGAACCGACCGCGTCATACGGACGAAAAAGTAAATCCGGCGGGCGGCGGATAACTAGATTTTGCCTGCTGAAAACCAACCTCCTCCCCCTGGAGTTCCCCATGACCAAGAGCAAAAGCAAGAAATGCGCCAAATGCTCCGGCGGCGTCGGCAAGATCGTGCTCGCCTATTCCGGCGGCCTCGACACCTCCGTCATCATCCCCTGGCTGCTGGAAACCTACCCCGGCTGCGAAGTGATCGCCTTCGCCGCCAACGTCGGCCAGGACGACATCGACAAGAAGGCCCTCGCCCGCAAGGCCATCGCCTCCGGCGCCTCCAAGTGCTACGTGGAGGACCTCCGCGAGGAATTCGTGCAGGAATACGTGTGGCCCACCCTCAAGGCCAACGCCCGCTACGAAGGCACCTACCTGCTCGGCACCTCCATGGCCCGCCCGCTCATCGCCAAGCGCCAGGTGGAGATCGCCCTGCTCGAAGGCGCGGACGCCGTCGCCCACGGCGCCACCGGCAAGGGCAACGACCAGGTCCGCTTCGAGCTGACCTACATGGCCATGGCCCCCCATCTCAAGATCATCGCCCCCTGGAAGGACCCCCGCTGGACCTTCAACAGCCGCGAAGACCTGATCGACTACGCCGAATCGAAGAAGATCCCGCTGGGCGGCATCTCCCGCACCAAGATCTACTCCGAAGACGGCAACCTGTGGCACCTCTCCCACGAAGGCGGCATCCTCGAATACCCCGGGAAGGAACACAAGTACGACATGCTCAAGATGTCGAACAACTTCGAACAGGCCCCCGACAAGGCCGCCTACGCCGAAATCTCCTTCGAGAAGGGCGTCCCCGTGGCGCTCAACGGCAAGCGCGTCTCCGGCGCCAAGATGATCGCCGAGCTCAACGCCCTCGCCGGCAAGCACGCCGTCGGCCTGCTCGACATCGTCGAAGACCGCCTGGTCGGCCTCAAGAGCCGCGGCGTCTACGAAACCCCCGCGGGCACGGTCCTCTACCGCGCCCACGAGCTGCTCGAAACGCTCGTGCTCGACAAGCAGACGCTCATGCTCAAGCAGCGCCTCTCGCAGGACTACGCCAACATCGTCTACAACGGCGAATGGTTCACCCCCGCGCGCGAAGCGCTCGACGCCTTCGTCGACCAGACCCAGAAGGTGGTCACCGGCAAGGTGCGCGTGAAGCTCTACAAGGGCAACATCATCCCCGCCGGCATCGAGTCGCCCTACAGCATCTACGACGCCGACCTCGGCGGCTTCACCAACGTCGACACCTACGACCAGAAGGACGCGACCGGGTTCATCCGCTGCTACGGACTCCCGCTCAAGACCCGCCAGCTGGTGCTCGGCAAGAAGAACCCCGTCAAGTTCTAGTCGGAGTTCCGGAAAAGAACGAAGCCCGGGCCGCTCGGCCCGGGCTTTTTCCGTTCGCGGGAGACGATTCTAGATTTTGCGCATGAACGGCGAGAACGCCCCGAAACCCGAGCTTCTGGCCCCCGTGGGCGACATGGAGATGGCCCTGGCCGCCGTGCACAACGGCGCCGACGCGGTCTACGTCGGCGTGCCGGGGTTCAACGCGCGCGGCCGCTCGAAGGACTTCTCGCTCGACGAGCTGCGCGAGCTGGTCCGCCTCTGCCGCCTGTACGGCGTCAAGGTCCATTTCGCGCTGAACGTCCTCGTCTTCGAGAACGAGCTGCGCGAGCTGGCGCGGACTCTCCCGCGGCTGGCCGCGCTGGGCGCCGACGCCTGGATCGTGCAGGACGTCGGGCTGGCGCGCATGGTCCGCGCCATCTGCCCCGACCAGCCGATCCACGCCTCCACGCAGATGACGCTCGCCTCCGCCGAGGCGATCGCCGAGATGTCGGACCTGGGGTTCGAGCAGGCGGTGCTGGCGCGCGAGAACGACCTCGGACAGATCCGCGCCATCGCCGACGCGCTCCGCGAACGCCGCCTTCCCGTGACGCTGGAGGTCTTCGTCCACGGCGCCCTCTGCGTGGCCTTCTCCGGCCAGTGCCTCACCTCCGAGAGCTTCGGCGGACGCAGCGCGAACCGCGGGCAGTGCGCGCAGGCCTGCCGGCTGGACTACTCGCTGGTCGTGGACGGGAAGGAGTTCGACGACGGCGGCCGCCCCTACGCCCTCTCGCCGCGCGACCTCCGCGCGCTGGACGAGCTGGAGGAGCTGCGCGACGCCGGCGCGAGGACGCTCAAGATCGAGGGGCGGCTGAAGAGCCCCGAATACGTCGCGGCCGCCGTGCGCGCCTACCGGAGCCGCCTGGACACGGGGAAGAACTCCCCGCGCGAGCTTTCCGACCTTTCGCGCACCTTCTCGCGCGGATTCCACTCCGGATGGCTGCGCGGACTGGCGCACCGCCGCCTGGTGGACGGCCGGACGAGCGCGCACGTGGGCGAGGAGCTGGGAAGCGTCGTCCGCGTCGAGCGCGAGACGGTCGTCGTGGAGACGAAGGGTTTCGCCGCGCCGGGCGACGGGCTGCTGCTGGTCGGCCCGGACGGCCGGACCCTCGGGAGCCGCGTGCACGCGGTGGAGCCCGACGGGCGGACGCTGCGGATCCGCCTCGCGCCCGGATGCGACCTGCGCGGGGTCGGGCCGCGGTGGCGCGCGTTCGTCAACGACTCCCCCGCCGCCGAGCGCGCGCTGCGGAACACATGGCGCGACCGCGAAAAGCGCAGGCGCGTCGGGGCGCGGTTCCTCCTGACGGTCCGGCCCGGGCGTCCGCCCGAGCTGGTCGCGCGTCTGGACGGCGGGGAGAGCGCCGTCGCCGTCGGCGACGCGCCGTGCGAGCCGGCGCGCTCCCCCGCCTCCGCCGATCGGGCGCGCGACGAGCTCGGGCGCCTGCCGGAGCCCTGGCGCGCGGAGGAGATCCGGATCGACGCCGACCCGTCGCTCTTCCTCCCGAACGCCGTCCTGCGCGAGCTCAAGCGGCGCGTCCTCGAGGAGCTCGGCGAGAGGAGAAGCCGGCCGCCCGAACGCCGCGTCGCCTCGGAGGAGGAGATCGAATCGCTCTTCGTCGTCCCCGAACGCCCGGCGGCAGCGCGGACGGACGAGCCCCCGCGACTCCACCTGCTCGTCCGCTCCATGGAGCAGATCGAGGCCGCGCGCGGCCTGGAGCTCGGCTCCGTCACGATGGACTTCGAATACGGCGTCTCCTGGCGCGAGGCGCTGGAGGCGATCCGCGCGCTCGGGCAAAAGGCCGGGCTGGCCACGCCGCGCGTCCTCCTGCCCGGCGAGCAGAAGCGCAACCGCGCGCTGGGCGAGCTCGCACCCGACCTTCTCCTCGTCCGCAACGCCGGCGCGCTGGAGCTGCTGCGCGGCTGCGGCGTCCCGCAGGTCGGCGACTTCAGCCTGAACGCGGCCAACTCCCTCTCGGCGGAATACTGGCTGGACAAGGGGCTCGAGCGGATCGTCCCGAGCGCCGACCTCAACGGCGAGCAGCTGCTGGCGCTCCTCCGCTCCGGGCGCGTCGACCCCGCGCGGTTCGAAATCCCGCTGCTGCACCGCATGCCCGCCTTCTTCATGCGCCACTGCGTCTTCGCCTCCTACCTGGGGAAGGGCGAGCGGCCCGGCGAGTGCGGCGCCCCCTGCCGCCGGCACGACGTGCGGATCCGCGACCGCATGGGCGAGACGCTCTACCTGGGGAGCGACCCCTTCTGCCGCAACACCGTCTACCGCGAGCGGGCGCAGAGCTCGCTTCGGCTGCTGCCCGAGTTCCTCGCGCTCGGCGTGCGCCACTTCCGCGCGGAGGCGCTGCGCGAAACGCCCGAAGAGCTGCGCGAAAACGTCGTCCTCCTGCTGAAGGCGCTGAAGGGCGAGCTCGCGCCCGAGGCCGCGCTGCGGGCCCTCGGCGCCGGCGACGGCGCGGGCGTCTCCGAAGGGCGGCTCTTCCGCGCGGACGAATGGGCCGACCGCAAGAAGGCGTAGGAGGGAACCGATGGCTTCTCGTTCGAAAGCCGCAGTCGTCCGGGCCGTCCGCGAGCGGCTCTTCGCGCTGGCCGACCCCGGCTTCCGCGACTTCCAGGCCTCGCTCGTCCCCACGGTCCCGCCGGAGCGGATGATCGGCGTGCGCACCCCCGCGCTGCGCGCCCTGGCGCGCGAAATGGCGGACACGCCCGAGGCGGAGCTCTTCCTGGAGGCGCTCCCCCACCGCTACCACGAGGAGAACCAGCTCCACGGCTTCCTCGTCGGCGGCGGGAAGGACTTCGCGAAGACCGTCGAGCGGCTCGACCGCTTCCTCCCCTTCGTCGACAACTGGGCCACCTGCGACACGATCTGCCCGCGCCTCTTCGCGCGCCGCGCGGACGAGCTGCTCCCCGCCGTCGACCGCTGGCTGGCCTCGCCGCATCTCTACGCCGTCCGCTTCGGCGTGGTCGCGCTGATGTCGTTCTTCCTCGACGAGGCCTTCTCGCCCGCGATCCTGCGGCGCGCGGCCGCCGTGAAGCGCGACGACTACTACGCGAAGACGGCCGTCGCCTGGTTCTTCGCGACCGCGCTGGCCAAGAGGTGGGACGAGGCGCTGCCCTGGGTCGCGGGCAGACGGCTGGACGCCGAGACGCGGCGCATGGCGATCCGCAAGGGAATCGAGAGCTTCCGGATCCCGCCGGAGCGGAAGGAGGAGCTGCGGAAGCTGGCCGGGGTCAGACCCCGAGCATCACGCGGGCGTCGCGCGCGTCGCGGACGATCTGCGCCCTGAGCGCCTCCGCGTCGGGGAAGCGCCGGGCGTCGCGCAGCTTTCCCTCGATGGCGAAGACGATCCGCTTTCCGTAGAGGTCGCCGCGGAAGTCCATCAGATGGACCTCCAGCCGGCCGTCGTCTTCGCCGAAGGTGGGGTTGCCGCCCAGGTTCGCCACCGCGGGGAACTCGTCCCCCTCGCAGTAGGCGCGCCCGACGTAGACGCCGGGCGGCGGCAGGAGCTTGTCGGGCTCCTCGAGCCGGACGTTCGCCGTGGGGAAGCCGAGCCCGCGGCCGCGGCCCGCGCCGTGCGTCACCGGGCCGCTCAGCCGGTAGGCGTAGCCGAGCAGCTCGCCCGCCTCGCGCAGGCGGCCGTCGCGCACCAGGGCGCGGATGCGCGTGCTGCTGACCGTCTCGTCGCCCGCCTCCACCGCGTCCAGCAGCCCGAGCTCCACGCCGTTCTCGCGCGCGAACCCGGCCATCGAGGCGTAGTCGCCCTCGGCGCCCGCGCCGAAGCGGTGGTTGAAGCCCATCAGCCAGAGCCCGGCATGCAGGCGGTCGCGCACGACCTGCAGCAGGAAGTCGCGCGCGGAGAGCGAGCGCAGCGCCGCGTCGAAGCGGAGGATCTCCAGCGGGAGGCCGTGGCGCTCCACGAGGAGCTCGCGCTTTTCGGAGTCGGTGGTCAGCAGCCGCAGGCCGCAGTCGGGCGAAAGGGCCAGGCGGGTGTGCGGAGCGAAGCTGACCACCAGCGGCCGGAGCCCGCGCCGGGCCGCCTCGGAGCGCAGCCGCGCGAAGAGGGCGCAGTGGCCCAGATGGCAGCCGTCGAAGTTGCCCGTGACGATGGCGCGGCGGACGTCGGTCGCGGCTTCAGCCATCGGCCCCTCCCGCGAAGAGCGCCCGGATGGAGACCACCAGCCCGGTTCCGGCTCCCGGAGCCACGGCGTCGTCGACTCCGGGGACCGCGTCGGCGCAGAAGAGCGCGCGGCCCGAGGCGTCCGCGACGAAGAAGCGGTCGCCGGCGCGCATGGAGCGCGGGTCGACGGTTTCGGAGCGCAGGCGGACCAGGTCGATCCGCACGCCGTTGGAGGCGAGCCGCAGGTCGAACTCGCTCCCCGTCAGCTTCGGGAAGGGAAGCAGCTCCTCGGGCGGGACCAGGTCCGGGACGGGGTCGACGCGGTTCCACTTCCAGGCGTTCTCCACGCGCGCGTTCCCGATGCGCAGGCGGCGGATGCCCGAGACGCAGCCGACCGTCCCCAGCGCCTTCGCCAGGTCGCGGCCGAGCGAGCGGACGTAGGTCCCCTTCGAGACGACGCAGCGCAGGTCGAACTCCGTCCGCGGCGAGCCGTCGTCGGCCGCGTCCGGCAGGAGCTCCAGCTCGCGGATCTCCACCTCGCGCGCGGCCAGCTCCACGTCGCGTCCCTTGCGGGCGAGGTCGGAGGCGCGCTTTCCCTTCACCTTCAGCGCGGAGTAGGCGGGCGGCACCTGCGCGATCCTGCCGAGGAACGCGGGAATCGCGCGGAGCAGCTCCCCGCGCGGGCGGGCCGCCCCTTCGGCGCTCTCCGTCCGGCGGCCGGTGAGGTCGCCCGTGTCGGTCGCGAATCCCAGGTGGAGCCGGAAGGAGTACTCCTTCTCGTCGGCCTCGAGCAGCGAGAGCAGCTTGCGCGAGGGGCCGACGGCCACGATCAGCAGCCCGGAGGCGCCGGAGTCGAGCGTGCCGGCGTAGCCGATCCGCTCGCCGGAATAGCGGTGCCGCACCGGCCCGAGGATCCGGAACGAGGTGGGCCCCTCCGGCTTGTCGATCAGAAGAAATCCGTTGGCGGCCACGCGGGGCTCCGGATTCAGGCGTCGCCGGCGGGTTTCTCCGGCGGCAGCTCGGGGTCGTGGATGCCGGCGAGGATTTCCTGGATGCGGAAGGCGTGGTCGAGGTTGAGGTCCTGCACGAAGACGATCTCGGGAACGACGCGCACGGTCAGCTTGCGGGCGAGCCTGCTCCGGACGAAGGGGGTGCACTTCTTCAGCCCCTTCATCGTCTCGGCGCGCTCCTCGTCGGAGCCCATCACGGAGACGAGCACCTTCGCGAACGAGCCGTCCTCGCTGAGGTCCACGCGGCTCACCGTCACGAACCCCACGCGGGGGTCGTGCACCTCGAGCCGGAGGATGTCCGACACGTATCGGACGATCTCCCCGGCGAGCCTGGCGTTGCGGTGTCCCATGCTACTTCACGTCCGCCAGGGTGCGCTTGATCTTCACTTCCTTGAAGAAGGCGAGCGTGTCGTCCACCTGCACGTCCTCCACGCCGCCCACGCCGATGCCGCATTCGAAGCCGGCCTTCACGGAGGTCACCTCCTCCTGGTGGCGCTTCAGCGAGGTCACCTTGGCCACGCCGATTTCGCGTCCCTTGCGGTAGATGCGGAGCTTGGCCTCGAGGTCGACCGTGCCGTTGGTCACGACGCAGCCGGCGATCAGGCCGACCTTCGGAATGTGGAAGAGCTGCTTGACCTCGGCTTCGCCGGCCACCTCTTCGCGCACGATCGGCTTGAGCATCCCCTCGACCACGTTCTTGAATTCCTCGACGCAGTCGTAGATGATGCGGTACTGCTTGATCTCGACGCCTTCCTCCTCGGCCTGCGAGCGGACCGCGGGGGCCGGAAGCAGGTGGAACGCCACGATGATGGCGTTGGAGGCGGCGGCGAGCTGCACGTCGCTTTCGTTGATGTTGCCGACGGCCTTGCGGATGATGTTGACCGCCACTTCCTTGTTCGAGAGCTTTTCCAGCTCCTGCGTCAGGGCTTCGGCGGAGCCGTCCACGTCGGCCTTCACCACCACGTTCAGCTCGGTGAAGTTGCCCGACTTCACGCGGTCGTAGACTTCGCCCAGCGTGATGCGGTGGTGCGAGCGGAGCTCGCGCTCCTTGGCGGCCGCGCGGCGCTTGCCGGCGATCTCGCGGGCCTCCTTCTCGCTTTCGTGGACGGTCAGCTTGTCGCCAGCGAAGGGGGCGCCGTCCAGGCCCATGATCTGGCAGGGGCAGCCGGGGCCGGCGGTCTTGATCTGCGCGCCGTTCTCGTCGAGCAGGGCGCGGACCTTGCCGCTGTAGATGCCGGCCACGAAGGGGTCGCCCACGCGGAGCGTGCCGTTCTGCACGAGCACGGTCGCCACGGCGCCCTTGCCCTTGTCCAGGCGCGATTCGATCACCACGCCGCGGGCCTCCATGTCGGGGTTGGCCTTGAGCTCGAGGATCTCGGTTTCGAGCGCGAGCGTCTCGAGCAGCGTGTCCATCCCCTTGCCGGTCTTCGACGAGACCTCCACGCAGGAGGTCTGGCCGCCCCACTGCTCCACGTTCACGCCGTGCTCGGCGAGCTGGGCGCGGATGCGGTCGGGGTTCGCGGTCTCG
>CADBQJ010000119.1 GCA_902796785.1 Fibrobacter succinogenes | reverse complement strand
AGTGCGGGCAATGGCCTGCGGCATAGAACAAAAAGGGGCTCCTTTCCGGAGCCCTTTTTCTTTATCGTGCGCGCAGCGCGATCCGATCACTGCTTCGGCGCGAGCGTTTCCGCCAGACGCGCGTGCGCTTCGTCGAGGAAGGCGCGGTTGGGGAGCTCGCCCAGGCGGGCGACGGCCCCGGCGGTGTCTCCGGCGGCGAGGAGGGAGTCGACGGAGATCGTCACTTCGGCGGAGAGTTCCTTCCACCCTTCGATCTTCGCCTGGCGGTCGTAGAGGATCGAGTCGAGCGAGTCGCTCTTCCACCCGGCGTCCTGGAGCTGCGTGTAGCGTTCGAGCGCCTCGGCGTAGTTCCCGGCCACGAAGAGCGAGTCGGCCTGGGCGAACCCCTCGAGCGCGGACTGGCGGGAGACCCTGTAGTAGAAATAGCCGCCCACCACGAGGCCGACGATGGCGATCAGCGTGACGACGTCGCCCACGCTGGCGGTTTTGCGGTCTTCGTCCTGGATAAAGCTCATCGCCGGAATCCCCCGAAGCGGTTGGTTTCGCGGTCAAATTTAGATAAACGCGCGCGGGCTACGGCGCGAGGCGCGGGTAGGGGGCCGAGCCGCCTCTCCGGGCGAGCTCCTCCAGCAGGCGGTCCATGCGGGCCGCCCGGGCGGGCGTGGAGAAGTCGGCCGGGTGGAGCGCCAGTCGGACCAGGCGGAAGGGCAGGCGCAGGGCCAGCCCGGCCAGCGCGCAGGAGAGCGCGAAGGCGCGGTCGGAGCCGGAAAAGAGCGAAACGGGGAAGGAGAACCGGCGCGAGCCGGGCGCGGAGAGGAAGAGGCGCGACTCCCACGCCGGGACGCCGCGGGCGAAGGCGAGGCGGGCGGCGCCCCGCGGCGCGAACCACGCCGGCGGGACGAACCCGTCGGGCTCGCCGCAGCCGAGGGCGCGGAAGGCCGCGAGCGCGGAATCGAGCAGGCGGCCGCAGTCCTCGCGGGAGAGCCCCGCGAACTCGGCCTGGCCGCCGTTGAGCCGGTCCTGGAGCGAGCCGGCCGGCCCGCGCGGCAGGCGGGGGTCGGACTCGTGGCGGAATCCGTGGCAGTAGAGGAGGACGCCGCGGGCGCGCTGTTCGCGCAGCCACTCGCGCCAGGCGCCGTCGTCGCCGCCGTCCGGGGCGGGGACCACCATCAGCGCGGCGGGCTCCAGCCCGAGCGCGCGCATCCGCCCGACGAGCGACTCGGCCCAGGCGAAGGTCCGCGGCTCCACGTCGTGGAGCGCGACCGGAATTCCTACTTTTGCCGCATGTTCGCCCATCCCGCGGAAAGCTAGGAAATCCGGAAATTGGAAGCGTTCAAGGCCGAGAAAACGGGCCCCTTCGGCAAGAAGCTGCTGGTGTTCGACCTGGACGGCACGCTGATCGACAGCGCGCCCGACATCGCCCACGGCATCAACACGGTCCTGCGGCGCCACGGCCTCCCCGAGCGCGAATACGACTACGTGGTCTGGGCGATGGGACACGGCGCCTGGCATCTCCTCAAGCTCTGCCTGCCCGACGGGGAATGCCCCCTTTCGGTCGACGACTTCTACGCCGAGTTCCTCGAATACTACACCGCGCACGCCTCCGAGCGGACGGTCCTCTACCCCGGCGTGAGGGAGTTCCTGGAGACGACCGAGTGCGCCAAGGCGCTGCTGACGAACAAGGCCGAGACCCCGACGCGCGTCATCCTCCGGAACCTCGGCGTGGAGCGCTTCTTCGACGCGGTCGTGGGCGGCGACACGCTCCCGGTCCGCAAGCCCGACCCCACGGGGCTCCGCGCGCTCGCCGAACTGGGCGGCGTCGCCCTCTCCGACGTCCTGATGGTCGGCGACGCGACTCCCGACGTGGAGTGCGCGGCGAACGCCGGCGTGGACTGCGTGCTGATCGAGGACGACGGCTACGGCAAGCGCGACGAGCTCGCGAAGTTCGACGTCCGCTGGCGCGTGCCGCACTTCTCCGACATTCCCTCTCTCGCGCGGAAGTTCGCCGAAGGGGCGCGATGAGCTCCGCCCCGCTCCGCTCGCGCTACCATCTCGTCACCTTCGGGTGCCAGATGAACGAGTACGACTCGGGCCTCGTGGCCGGAATGCTCGAAGGCGCCGGCGCCCGCCCCGTCGAAGCCCCGGGCGAAGCCGACCTGATCGTGGTCAACACCTGCTCGGTGCGCGCCAAGGCCGACGAGACCGTCTTCCGGACGATCTCCAACTACGCCTGCCTGAAGAAGAGGAACCCGCTCCTGCGCATCGCGGTGATCGGATGCATGGCGCAGGCGCACGGACAGGCGATCCGCGACCGCGCCCCCTACGTCGACTTCGT
>CADBQJ010000118.1 GCA_902796785.1 Fibrobacter succinogenes | reverse complement strand
GCGCGCATTCCGGCGAAGACCGCGTCGCCGGCGCTCTGGCTGGCGTTGGCCCGCAGCGTGGGGAGCCCCCGCCTGAGGTCGAGCGAGAGCGAGCCGTTCACCTCGCTTCCCTCCAGCCGGACGGTCTCGCCCGGGTCGGTCCAGTCGCCCTCCAGGCGGAACTCGCCGGAGAGGTTCCTCCGGTCGGCGATCGTCCCGCCGGCCCGCAGCGAACCCTGGCCTTCGGCGTCGTACGAGAGCGCGAAGCGCGGCCGGTCGGTGAAGAGGTCGCCGGCGGTCAGCCCGAGCCTGCCGTCGAACCCCCGGACCACGCCGGGCCGCACGAACCCCTCCAGCCGCACGCTGTCCTTTTCGGCGTTCAGGGCCAGCCTGGGCGAGGAGACGATCTGCGCCCCGTCCCGCGACACGGAGAGCGAGTCGAGCGTGAGGGCGCCGTCGATCTCGAGCCGCGCGTTGAAGTGCAGCTCGCCCGAGAGGAAGCCGTCCAGCGCGACGTCGCCGGTCCAGGGGGCGCTCAGCGCGCGGACGTCGAGCCGCTCGGTGCTGATGGAGGCCTCCTGCAGGCCGCCGGGCGCGCCCGACTCCGAGCCGATCACGAACAGCGCGTTCCCGCGCAGCAGGTTGACGTCCTGGCGCAGCGCGAGCGAGTCGATCCGGATCGTGTCGTCGCGGTGCGTCAGGCGCATGCGGCTGCTGACCGTCCCGGCTCCGCTGTCGATGGAGGCGACGACGTTGACCTGGCCCCGGCTGATCCCGGTCTCCATGTTCCGCCCGACGACGCCGGTCACGACGCCGGGGAGCGAGTGGATCGTCTCCTCCGCCAGCCCGAGCGGCACCTCGCGGATGGGCACCGAGGTGAGCATGAGCGTGAGGCTGTCGAGCACCGGCCCTTCCGCGCGCGCCACGCCGCCGCCCGGGAGGTCGACCATGAACATGATCGTGATCGGACCGTCGCCGAAGGGGCGGACCTCGCCGTGGACGGGGTAGTCCAGCCGGTCGTGGACTAGCTTGGCGTCCCAGAAGACGAGCCCCGTGGTGTCGATCTTCAGCCGCGTGCAGAGCGAGTCGCCGACGAACCCGTAGGCGCTCACGTCGGCCAGGTGGATGTCCATGTTCACCATGCCGTGGCCGAATTCGCCGTAGGTGATCCCGTGCTCGTAGTGCGTGTTCTTGTCGGTCCAGGTGTCGGCCCAGGGCTCGTCGGGCGACATGTGCATGACGAACTTCCCGTGCGGGCCGCCCTTGCCGGTCAGCCGGTCGATGACCGCGTTCACGCGCGTCCCTTCCCTGGTGACGGCGACGGCGCGCACCCCCTCCTTGCCGTCCCACTCGGCCTGCGGGACCGTGAAGTCGATCGGGAGGACGAATCCGCCGAGCTCGATGCGCATGCCGTGGAACGCGGCCTTCCCCTTCGCGCCGTTCGGCGACCCCTCCGCGTCCAGCGAGATCGATTCGCCGCGCGGTCCGCGCCCCTCGACCCGCGCGGAGCCGGAGGTCCCCAGCCCGGAGACCTTCGCGGTCCATTTCATCGGGGGAAGCGGCCCGAGGGCGTCGGTCTCGAAGGCGAGGTCCGTCTCGTGGCGGGGGAGCGGCGAGCCCACCAGCGCGGTCGCGCGGGCGTTCGCGCGGATCTTCCCGGGCATGATCGGCGCGTTCTTCGGCACGGGCCCGAAGAGCGTCGGGTCGTCCACGCGGATCTCGGTCCGCGCGTCGTAGAGCCGCAGGTCCTCCTTGGGCGCGGCGGCCTCCAGGACGACGGTGTCGCGCCCCGAGGCGACGACGGCCCGGGCGCGCGCGGAGTCGCCAGTCCAGTCGGCGCGGGCCTCGACCGAGAGGTCCCGCCCGACGCGCGGCGAGGAGAGCTTCCCGGCCCTGAAGTCCAGCCCGCTTCCCGATTCGGCGCGCAGCGAGATCCCCGACGCGGAGACGCGCTCGCCCCCGACGTCGGCCTCGACGGAGTCGACCGCGACGCTCGCCGAGACGGGCAGGACGAGGCCGGAGGGGAAGGAGGGGACCGAAGGCTGCTTGGCCGCGGCGGAGGAGTCGGGCGCGGCGGAATCGGCCGGGGCGGGGGAGTCGTCCGGCGGGAGGACGACGACCGCCTTCCGCGCGGAGACGGCGACCAGGCTCTCGCCGAAGGGGTCCGGGTCTAGCCGGATCTCGGGGGCGTCGACGGCGATCCGCCTCCCTTCGCCCTCGACCACCACGGAATCGGCCTTGAAATGGAACGGCCAGGAG
>CADBQJ010000117.1 GCA_902796785.1 Fibrobacter succinogenes | reverse complement strand
CTCCGACCCGGGCGCGGGCGGCCCGCCGCGCCGACCGGGAAGCGGAGCGAAGGGATAGGCGCGGCGGGCCCACGCGCGCAACGCGGGGAGCAGCTCGCCCGCGAGCCCGGCGACATGCGACAGCGTCGCGGCCGCGCCGGGCTCGCGGGCCTCCCACGCGGGGAGGATCCGGTGGCGGACCGCGTTGCGCGCGATGCGCTGGTCGGAATTGCTGGGGTCCTCCGACCAGCGCAGCCCGAGCTCCCGCAGCCAGGCGCGGAGCTCGGCGGGGTCGGCCTCCAGGAGCGGGCGGACCAGCCGGCGGCGGTCGTCCAGCCGGCGGATCCCCGCCAGCCCGGCGAAGCCGGTGCCGCGGGCCAGGCGCATCGTCAGGGTCTCGGCCTGGTCCATGCGGTGGTGGGCCGTGGCCGTCAGGTCGCATCCGGCCCGCTCCCGCATCCGGTCGAGGGCGGCGTAGCGGGCCTCCCGGGCCCAGGCCTCCAGCCCGTCGGGCGTCCGGTCGGGCGGGTCGAGCCGTTCGGAGAGGAAGGGGATCCCGAGGGAGCGGGCCAGCTCGCCGGCGCGGAGGGCCTCGTCGCCCGATTCCGGCCGAAGCGCGTGGTCCACGTGGCCGAAGGCCAGCCCGGAGAGCCCCAGCTCTTCGCGCAGGGCGGCCAGGGCGACCGCCAGGGCCGTGGAGTCGGCGCCGCCGGAGAGGGCGACCAGCGCCGATTTCCCCCGCAGGAGGGGGGCGCAGGGCGCCAGCCAGGCGCGCGCGATCCGGAGCGAGGTGTCGTTCATGAACAAAACGGGATGAAATCCGCCCTTTCTTGTCTAAATTTAATCGCATGACCTCCTACATCCATTCCCCCGAAGAACTGGAGCTGGCCGCCCGCGGTCTGCTCGACAAGCACCCGAACAACGCCGACCTCCCCATGAAGGAGCGGATGCAGCTGCCCAAGCAGTACCCGCCGACCCTGGACCCGGTCGAGCGCGCCACCTGCCAGGACGAAGTGGAAAAGAGCCTCACCCCCGCCCAGGCGGTGATGGAGGCGAGGCGCTGCCTGCAGTGCAAGAACCACCCCTGCGTCTCGGGCTGCCCGGTCAACATCGACATCCCCGAATTCATGCACCACGCCGCCGAAGGCGACTTCGAGGGAGCCCTCGCGGCCATCCGCAAGTCGAGCCTCCTGCCGGCCATCTGCGGCCGCGTCTGCCCGCAGGAACGCCAGTGCCAGCGCAACTGCA
Organism: Fibrobacter succinogenes; assembly: GCA_902796785.1. Classification (GTDB taxonomy): domain Bacteria; phylum Fibrobacterota; class Fibrobacteria; order Fibrobacterales; family CADBQJ01; genus CADBQJ01. The sequence goes on along the minus strand of CADBQJ010000117.1, from coordinate 2,631 downwards.
CCGTCGGCAAGAGCAAGAAGGACGTCTTCCAGGCCGTCGGCATCGGCAAGGTGGAGCGCTTCCTGGCCGACTGGGCCCGCGAAAGCGGCAAGTCCAAGGCCCCCGAAACCGCCCCCGAGACCGGCAAGCGCGTCGCCGTGGTGGGCTCCGGCCCCGCCGGCCTCGCCTGCGCCGCCGACTGCCGCCGCGCCGGCCACAAGGTGACCATCTTCGAAGCCCTCCACAAGCTGGGCGGCGTGATGCGCTACGGCATCCCCGAATTCCGCCTTCCCAACAAGGTGATCGACGCCGAGCTGGAAAACCTCGCCGCCATGGGCGTGGAGTTCCGCACCAACTTCGTCGTGGGCCGCACCCGCCCGCTGCTCGACCTGCTCGAGAAGGACGGCTTCGACGCCGCCTTCGTGGGCACCGGCGCCGGCCTGCCCCTCTTCACCAACATCCCGGGCGAAGGGCTCGTGGGCGTCTTCGCCGCGAACGAATACCTCACCCGCGCCAACCTGATGGGCGGCATCGCCGGCGACGCCGTCGACACCCCCGTCTTCCCCAGCAAGAAGGCGATCGTCCTGGGCGGCGGCAACGTCGCGATGGACGCCTGCCGCATGGCCAAGCGCCTGGGCGCCGAACAGGTCTACGTCCTCTACCGCCGCGGCCGCGAGGAGATGCCCGCCCGCGCCGAAGAGGTGGCCCACGCCATGGAAGAGGGCGTGGAGTTCCGCTTCCTCGAAAACGCGATCGAGATCCTCGGCGACGACAAGGGCCGCGTGCGCGGGGCCGTCGTCCAGCGCTACCAGCTGGGCGAGCCCGACGCCTCCGGGCGCCGCTCCCCCGTCCCGATCGAGGGCGACACCTACGAAATCGAGGCCGACATGGTGGTCGTGGCCATCGGCAACGGCTCCAACCCCCTCATCACGGCGACCACGCCCGGCCTCGAGGCCAACAGGCGCGGCAACATCGTCGTGGAGGAAGGGACCAACAAGACCAGCATCGACGGCGTCTACGCCGGCGGCGACATCGTGCTGGGCGCGGCGACCGTCATTCTCGCCATGGGCGAAGGGAAGCGCGCCGCGAAGGCGATCAACGCGAAGCTCGCGGAGGGCTGAGATGACCGAACGCGAAAAGATGCTCGCCGGGCAGCCCTACGACCCGTCCGACGAGGAGCTGGTCCGCGACCGCCAGCGCGCGCGCCGCGTGCTGCGCCACTACTCCGAGTCGCGCGAGGACGAGCCCTTCGAACGGACCCGCCTGCTGCGCAAGCTCTTCGGCTCCTGCGGCGAGAAGATCGTGATCGAGCCGGTCTTCCACTGCGACTACGGCAAGAACATCCACGTGGGCGAGAACTTCTACGCCAACTTCGGGCTGGTGATGCTCGACTGCGCGGAGATCCGCATCGGCGACAACTGCCTGGTCGGGCCGCACGTCGGATTCTACGCCGCCACCCACTCCGTCGACCCGAAGGTCCGCCTCTCGGGGCTCGAGGAGGCGCATCCCATCGCGATCGGCGACAACTGCTGGATCGGCGGCCACGCCGTGATCAACCCCGGCGTCGTCCTCGGCGACAACACGGTCGTCGCGGCGGGCGCGGTGGTCACCAGGTCCTTCCCCCAGGGCAACGTCGTCCTGGCGGGCGTCCCCGCCCGCGTCGTCAAAGAGATCCCCGTCGAGGAACCGTGAGCGCCCCCGACCTCCTGACCCGGCTGATCGCGGCCTTCTCGCGTCTGCCCGGCGTCGGGGAGAAGTCGGCGCGCCGCATGGTCTACCATCTGCTCCAGTCCCCCGCCGACGACGCGCGGGCGATGAGCGCGCTCCTGGCCGAACTCCCCGAGAAGATCCACCCGTGCCCGCAATGCCACGCCTGGACCGACCGCGACCTCTGCCCGGTCTGCGCCGACCCCAAGCGCGACCGCGGGCTGATTTGCGTGGTGGAGAACGCCTCCGACGTCGACGTCTTCGAGCGGCACCGCCTCTTCGGCGGGCTCTACCACGTGCTGGGCGGCCACCTCTCCCCGCTGGACGGCGTCGGGCCCGACCGGCTCAACGTCCAGAGCCTGATGGACCGCCTGGAGGGGGTGCGCGAGGTGGTGCTGGCCACCGGGTCGAGCACCGAGGGCGAGTCGACCGCGCTCTACCTGGAGCGGCTGCTGGAGGCCCGCGGCGTCAAGGCCACGCGGCTGGCCCGCGGCATCCCGATGGGGACCGACCTGGAGTACCTCGACCAGCTCACGCTGCTGCGCGCGCTCGAGGCGCGGGGGTCGGCATGAAGATCAACTTCCGCCAGGCCGAGTTCGTCGTCGGGGCCGCCTCGCTGGCGCAGGTCCCTGACGACGGCCTGCCGCACGTCGCCTTCGCGGGCCGCTCCAACGTGGGCAAGAGCTCGCTGCTCGGCGCGCTCACCGGCACGAAGCGGCTGGTGAAGACGAGCGCCACCCCCGGCAAGACGCGCGAGCTCAACTTCTTCCGCGTGGGCGGGGCGCTCCACCTGGTGGACTTCCCCGGCTTCGGCTACGCGAAGTTCTCGAAGGAGGAGCGCGCGCGCATCTCCAGGCTCATCGGCGACTACGCGGCGAAGTGCGACCGGCTCCGCGGGATCGTCTACCTGGTCGACCTCCGCACCGAGGGGACCGCGCTCGACCT
>CADBQJ010000116.1 GCA_902796785.1 Fibrobacter succinogenes | reverse complement strand
GGAGATCCAGCCCCGCGCGGCCCAGAGGCGCCAGTCCTGGTCCTTCCGCGCGAGCGCGTCGCCGGGGTCGGACTCCACCGCGGCCGAAAGCGCGATCTCGCGGTCGCGGAAGAGGTCGCCCAGCTCGCGGACGAAGGTGTCGAGGACGGCGCGCCGGAAGGCGACGAACGCGTCGTGGAGCGCGGAGTCGGGGAAGACGCTCGCGGGCCAGCCGGGGACGGGGCCCTTCCTCCCGGCGAGGGAGGAGTCGCGTTCCCGCGCCCACGCGGCGAACCCCTCGGCGCAGGCGGGGTGGTAGTCGCCCTCGTCGCCGAAGGGGTTCTCCAGGCCGTCCGCGACGACCTCCTTCGGGGCGGCCGCGTCGAGCCAGGCGCCGAGGGCGAGGAGCAGGCGGGCGCGGTTGTTCGCGTCGCAGAGCGAGAAGGCGGGCAGCGGCTTCCCGTTGGGGTCCTGCTGGAGCAGCGCGCGGTCGTGGAGCGCGGCGAGGCGCGGTTCGGGAAATCCCTCGGGAAGGCGGACGGGCGAGAGCGCGGGGATCCAGCGCAGCCCGGCGGCCTCGGCCTTTTCGCGCGCCGGGAAGCCGCCCGCGGCCGCCTCGTCGGCGTCGCCCGCGAAGGGGACCTCCTGCACGATTCCGGTGGCGCCGGCCCTGACGAGCGTGTCGATCCAGTCGGGGCGGTCCTCCTGCGCCCAGAAGAGCCGCTCCTCCTTCGGCGCGGGCCGGCTCGTCGGCCCCTTCAGCACCCAGGCCTGCGCCATCCATCTCCGCCCCTCCTTCCAGAGGGCGAGGTCCTTTTCGGGCGACCGCTCGCGGCCCGCCTTCCAGAGCGCGGCGTGGGCCTTGCGCGCCCGCTCCACCCGCTCGCCGCGGACGCCGGTGTAGGGAGGCCGGACCCCCTCCTTCAGCGCCTCCACGGCCTCCACCATCCCGGGGAAGGGGCCCATCCGCCCGATGCGGTCCGGGTCGGGGAAGAGCCCGCGCCATTTCCAGCCGGAGAGCGAGACGACGGCGCGCCCGCCTTCGCCGGACCAGCGGAGCTCGAAGGCCTCGGGCGGCTCGGCGAAGTCGGCGTCGTCGCCTTCGGCCCACGCGCCGCGGAGCTCGATTCGCTCGGCGTGCGGCGCGGCCGAGGCGACGAAGGGCTCGAACCCGACCGCGGCCGTCTTCCAGAGCGCGACGAGCTCGAGCGAGGCGCCTTCCGGGGCCCCCTTCGCGGAGAGCGTCGCCTCGACGGCGCCCAGGGTGTCGAGCCGGAGCGGGCGGGCGGGGGAGAAGCGCCAGGCGCATCCCCCCTCCGGGCAGGAGAAGAGGAGCGCGGAGCCCTCCTCGGCCGGCTTCGGGCCCTCCCAGGCGCCGGGCCAGGGCGCGGCGGCCCGGGCCATCGCGGCGGAAAGGGCCAAAACGGGGAGGAGACGTCGGATCATGCCCCCAAATCTAGCCGTTCGCGCAAATTTGCTACATTCGGCGTCCGAGCAAATCCCCTTTTCGGCCTAGCGCCCAAGGCAAGCACAATGGCAACTCCCGTGAATCCGCTGCCCAATCCCGCCGACTACCAACGCAAGGACCGCTTCCAGCAGAAGGTCGGCGACGCCGTCGACCGGCTCCAGGCCGAATTCCCCCGCCGCACCAACCAGCTGATCGCCGTCGCCGCGGTCGTCCTCGCCGTCGCGCTGGGCGCCTTCTACGCCGTCGAGGGCGTGCGCTCCAAGGCCGACAAGGACGCCGCCGCGCTGGGCGAGGCCCTGGCCGCCCGCGAAGCCGGGAACTTCGCCGACGAGAAGGCCGAGCTCGAGAAGTTCCTCGCGACCAACCCCTCCACCGCGCTCGTCCGCGCCAAGGCGGAGCTGCTGCTGGCCAACATCCACTACCTCGAACGCGACTTCGCCGCCGCCGAAACCGCCTTCCGCGCCAGCGCCAAGGACGCCGGCTCCGTCGACATGATCGCCGCCGCCGCCCGCCACGGCCTCGCCTCCACGCTGATGCAGAAGGGCGACTGGGCCGCGGCCGCCGCCGAATGGGAATCCTTCGTCTCCTCCTACGGCAAGCGCTCCGGCACCGCCCGCGAACAGGCCGCCGGCAAGGAGTCGTTCGACGACGTGGCCCTGGTGCCCGACGCCCTCCTCAAGCTCGCCTTCGTCCGCCTGGAGACGGGCGACAAGGAGAAGGCGAAGGCCGCCTGCGAACGCATCCTGACCAGCTACGGCGACTCCCGCGCCGCCTCCCAGGCCCGGACGCTGCTGAACGCCATCTGATCCCGGCGGACCGGACCGGAGGACGCCGATGCCGGAGAAGGTCCGCTTCCGCCTCGAGGCCCCCTACGACCTCGCGGGCGACCAGCCCAAGGCCGTCGAGGCCATCGAATCGGCCTTCCGCTCCGGCGAGCGGTTCCAGACGCTCCTCGGCGTCACGGGCTCCGGCAAGACCTTCACCGTCGCCAACCTGATCCAGCGCATCGGGCGCCCGACGCTCGTCCTCACGCACAACAAGACGCTCGCCGCGCAGCTCTACCAGGAGTTCCGCGAGTTCTTCCCGCACAACGCGGTCGAGTACTTCATCAGCTACTACGACTACTACCAGCCCGAAGCCTACGTGGTGCAGAGCGACACCTTCATCGAGAAGGACGCGTCGATCAACGACGAGATCGAGAAGCTGCGGATCCACGCCGCCACCAGCCTCCTCTCGCGCCCCGACACCATCGTGGTGGCCTCGGTCTCGTGCATCTACGGCCTGGGCTCGCCCGACGAGTTCGAGAACGCCATGATCCCGGTGGCGACGGGGCAGACGTTCGACCGCGACGACTTCCTCCGCGCCCTGGTGCGCGTGCAGTACCGCCGCAACGACTACGAGACGGCGCGCGGCTGCTTCCGCGTGCGCGGCGACGTGGTCGACCTGCGCCCGGCGAACGAGGACTGGATCCTCCGCGTCCGCTTCTTCGGCGACGAGATCGAGAAGCTCTCGCTGGTCGACGCGACGGACGGCCATCCGATCGAGACGATGGAGAGGACCGTGATCGTCCCCGCGCGCCCCTTCGCCGCGCGCCAGGAGGACGTCGGCCGCGTGGTCCGCGAGATCCGCGAGGAGCTGGCGAAGCGCCTGGAGGAGTTCCGCGCCGAGGGAAAGCTGCTCGAGGCGCAGCGGCTGGAGGAGCGCGTCAAGCGCGACGCGGAGATGCTCCGCGAGACCGGGTTCGTCTCGGGCATCGAGAACTACTCGCGCATCATCGAGAACCGCCCGCCGGGGTCGCGGCCGCACTGCCTGCTCGACTTCTTCCGCGACGACTGGTTCCTGGTGGTCGACGAGTCGCACGTCAGCGTGCCCCAGGTGCGCGGGATGTCCAACGGCGACCGCCAGCGCAAGCAGACGCTCGTGGACTACGGCTTCCGCCTTCCCTGCGCGCTCGACAACCGTCCGATGAACTTCGACGAGTTCGAGGCGGCGATGCCCGACCGCGTGCTCTTCCTCTCCGCCACGCCCGGCGACTACGAGCTGGAGAAGTGCGGCGGCGTCGCGGTGGAGCAGATCATCCGGCCCACCGGGCTCCTCGACCCCGAGGTGGAGATCCACGGCACCGAGGGGCAGATGGAGCACCTGCTGGAGGAGATCCGCGAGGTCAAGGCCCGCGGGGAGCGGGCGCTGGTCACCACGCTCACCAAGCGCATGGCCGAGCGGCTCACCGACTTCCTCTCCGAGATGGGCGAGAAGGTGCGCTACCTCCACTCCGACGTCGAGTCGCTGGAGCGCAGCTCCATCGTCCGCTCGCTGCGGCTGGGCGAGTTCGACGTGCTGGTGGGGATCAACCTGCTGCGCGAGGGGCTCGACATCCCCGAGGTGTCGCTCGTGGCGATCCTCGACGCCGACAAGGAGGGGTTCCTCCGGTCGCGCCGCTCGCTGGTCCAGACGATGGGGCGCGCCGCCCGCAACGTCCACGGGCGGGTGGTGCTCTACGCCGACTCGATGACCGACTCCATGAAGGCCGCGATCGACGAGACCCTGCGCCGGCGCGAGCTGCAGAAGAAGTTCAACGAGGAGCACGGGATCGAGCCGCGGTCGGTGAAGCGCGAGGTCCGCGGCGAGCTGGCCGAGCTGCAGGCGGCGAAGGAGCGGGCCGAGCGGTCGCGCGCCGCGAAGTCCGGCCGCGGGCGGCGCGGCGGATCCTGGCGCGACCGGATGGGCGAGGTGGAGGCCGCGGAGGAGGACTGGCTGCGCGAAGAGGCCCGTCCCTTCGATCCCGCGGGCGTTCCGGGCGAGGCGCGCACGGCCGAGGAGGCCCGGGCGAAGATGCTCGAAGCGTCGGAAAAACTCGACTTCGAGAGCGCCGCGCACTGGCGCGACGTCATGCTGAAGCTCTCCGAAGGCCCGAATCGTCGGGGCTCGTGAATTTCGTATCTGAAGATTGCGGAGCGCCCCGACCGTTGAGGTTTTGATGTATCCTTTGTCAAGGGGCGAAACGCCTCGAAACGGCTCCGTTTTCGCGGGGCGATTTTTTCTGCCGCAAAGTGGCTAGAATGTTGATAAGTTGCGGCAAAAAATGGGGATGAAATGTTGACAGGTGTTGACAACTCGTTTCCTTTCGCAACGGACTCCATCGAAACGCGGACGCTCTTGATGGAAAATCGCTGATTTCAATCCGGTTTCGCGGTTTTCTCCAGAAATGCAAAATTCCCGATCCGCTCGCCGAAGTCCTTTACTAGATTTCGAGAAGAGGGCCGGCCAAAGGCCGGACATGTCATTCTGCGGATGGGGAGTTGTTTATAATATGTTGACAGATGAGAATCTCGCCCTGCACGGGGAAGCGTCGCCTTTTGACGGCGAAACCGTGCGCAAAGCCTGGGAAGACGGGCTGGGCGCGTTCTTCGTCAACTCCTGGATCGGCCGCGCTCCGCTCCAGCTGGAGGCCGACGGGACCCTGAAGGTCCGCGTCCCCTCCGCCTCCCACGTCCAGCGCCTGACCGACCCGCGGATCCGCGGCAGACTGCTCGAAATCGCCTCGGGCCTCTGCCCTTCCGCGCTCTCCGTCGACTTCGTCGTCGATCCTTCGCTGCTCGCCGGGGCGGAACTCCGTCCTCCGGTCGTCGCGGCGAAGATCGCGCCCGTGCATCCCGAACCGATCCGCAGGAGAGAGCGGCCGGCGTTCGACGAACGCTACCGCTTCGACACCTTCGTCGAGGGGCCCGCCAACCGGATGGCATTGAGTGCCTGCCGCCAGGTGAGCGAGGCCCCCGGGACCGCAGGGCTCAACCCTCTGGTGCTGCACGGCGGCTCCGGCCTGGGCAAGACCCACCTGCTCCACGCCCTCGGCGCGCAGGCCTGGGAGACGCGCACCGCCGAACGGGTGATGCTGCGCACCTCCGAGCAGCTGGTGGTGGAGCTGATCCACGACCGCGACCGCGCCTTCGCCGACTACCGCCGCGCGGACATCCTGCTGGTCGACGACGTGCAGTTCCTCGTCGGCAAGGTCTGGATGACGCAGCAGTTCGCGCTCCTGGTGCAGGACCTCCTCGCCCGCGGCAAGCAGGTCGTGGCGGTCAGCGACAAGCCGATCGAGCGGCTCAACTGGACCGACGGCGCCGTGGCGAAGGCGATGGCCGGCGGGCTGACCCTCCAGATGGAGATCCCCGACCGCGCGCTGCGCATGGAGATCATCCGCGCCAAGATGAACATGGTCGACCCCGGCTCCCGCCTCTCCGACGAGGTGATGGAGTTCGTGGCCGAGAACGAGGCGACCGACGTCCGCACCCTCGAGGGGGTCCTCCTCAAGCTCACCTCCTACCGGTCGCTCTTCGGCCGCGAGTGCACGCTCGAGCTGGCCCAGTCCATCCTCGCCGACCGCATCCGCGACAGCCGGAGCCCCCTCTCGCTCGAGACGGTCGCCGCCGAGACGGCCCACGCCTTCGGGGTGACCGCCGAGCACCTCAAGGGCAAGAGCCGCCTCAAGGAGTTCGCGCTGCCCCGCAAGGTGGCCATGTACCTCGCGCGCATCCTCCTCGACCAGACGCTCCACTCCATCGGCTTCTTCTTCAACCGCGACTTCTCCACGGTCTCCGCCGCGCTGAAGAGCGCCGAGGAGCTCCTCTCCGTCGACCCCGACCTCGCCGACCGGGTCGAGACCCTCCGCGACCGGCTCGTCCGGCTGCGCAACGCCGGCAACTAGCCCATCCCTCCGCCTCCCGCCCCTCCGCGCCGCGGCCGTGGCGCGTTCCGGATTGGTATATTCTCGGCATGCAGGAATTCTCCCTCGTCCATTTGATTTTCGGCTCCGGCGCCTTCTCGGTCGTCATCGTCGGCCTGCTGGCCGCGGTCTCCTTCGTCAGCTGGGGCGTCATCATCCGCAAGCTCCTCTTCCAGCGCAGGATGGCGCGCGCCAACGAGCGCTTCCTCGGCCGGTTCGACAGGATCTCGCACTTCGCCGAGCTGCGCGACATCTGCCTGAACGAACGCGAGGAGTGCCCCCTGCGCGGCATCGCCAAGGAGATGCTGGTGGAGGCGAGCAAGCTCTCCGGCAAGGTGAGCTACGACAACCTGCACCACCGCGCCGGACTGCTCGAGGAGAGCGCGCAGCGCGGCATCGAGACGCAGCGCGTGGTCGAAAGCCGCTACCACGGCTTCCTCTCGGTGGCCGCCAACCTCTCGCCCTTCCTCGGGCTGCTCGGCACCGTCTGGGGCATCATGGACAGCCTCTGGTCCATCGGGAAGCACGGGTCGGCCGAGCTGGTCGTCGTGGCGCCCGGCATCGGCGCCGCCCTGGTGACGACGATCGCGGGCCTCCTGGTGGCCATCCCCGCCTCCGGCGCCTTCAACCTCTTCGTCGGGCGGCTGAACCGCAACGAGGTCTTCTACGCCAACTTCTGCTCGCGCGTGCTCTCGATGTTCAAGCGCGACGAGCTGGCCGCCGTCGAATCGGTTTCGGAGAAGGGCGCATGAAACGTCCCGCCCGCCGCGAGAACCCGCAGGCCGAGCTCAACCTCACCAACCTGATCGACGTCGTCTTCGCGATCCTCGTCGTCTTCATGATCACCGCGCCGATGATGACGCGCGGCGTGAAGGTGGACCTGCCCAAGACGGAGTCGCCGCGGATGGAGGAGGACCGGCTGCTGCGCGTTTCGGTGGACAAGGGCGGCAGGATCTACGTGGGCACCGTGGCCGTCGACCTCGAGGGCTTCGGGCCCGAGCTGCTGCGGCAGTGGGACGGCGAGTCCCCCGTGGCGATCAACTCCGACGAGGACGTCCCCTACGGCGCGGTGATGAAGGTCGTGGCGCGCGCGCAGGCGGTCGGGGTGACCAAGGTCGGATTCCTCACCGCCGAGGCGCCGGTCCGGCCGGAGCGCGGAGAAAGGCGGTGATCCCGGAGGAACGCTGCCCCGACCTGCGCTTCGACGCCCCCGCGGGAGACTCGATCCGCGGCATCCTCGGCGCCTCGCTCCTCTTCCACCTGGCCCTCGCGGCGATCGTCGCCGCGGCGTTCTGGGCCGCCCCGCGCAAGTCCGAGAAGAGCTCCGTGGCCCTGGTCGAGCTGGTGCAG
>CADBQJ010000115.1 GCA_902796785.1 Fibrobacter succinogenes | reverse complement strand
CTGAAGGTCTCCATCGACGGCGACCGCCACTTCGGCGGGCTGGGGAACGACCAGACCAAGGGAACCCCCGTGCGGTACTATCTGCTGGTCACCTACGCGAAGATCGACGCCGTCGGCAACCCCGCCGTCCCCTACACCCTCTCGGTCGGCCGCCTCTCCAACTGAGGCGCCGAAGGATCCCGATGTTCCTCGACAAGCTCAAAAGCGGCGAGCCCGCCTTCTCCTGCGAGTTCTTTCCCCCGAAGACCGACGCCGGCTGGCAGACGCTGGCGCGGACGCTTTCGGACCTGCGCCCCCTCGGGCTCGACTTCGTCTCGGTGACCTGCGGCGCCGGCGGCACCGTCCGCGACCTGACCGCCGGCCTGGTCGACCGGACCGTCAACGAGTTCGGCCTGCCCACCGTGGGCCACCTGACCTGCGCGGGCACCTCCGTCGCCGAGCTGCGCGAGCGGCTGCGGGCCTACCGCGCGAGCGGGGTTTGCGCCGTGATGGCCCTGCGCGGCGACCCGCCGAAGGGGGAGAGCCGCTTCGTCCCCCATCCCGAGGGGTTCGCCCACGCCAACGAACTGGTCCGGCTGGTCAAGTCCGAGTTCCCGGAGCTGAAGATCGGCTGCGCCGCCTACCCCGACATGCACCCCGAGTCGCCCGACCGGCTGACCGACGTCCGGATGCTGCGGCTCAAGCAGGAGTGCGGGGCCGATTTCGCCGTCACGCAGCTCTTTTTCCGCAATTCCGACTATTTCGGCTTCTGCGAGCTGGCCCGCTCCGAAGGGGTGACCATCCCCATCGTCCCCGGGATCATGCCCGTCAGCTCGGCCAAGCAGCTGGCCAAATCGGCCTCCCTCGGCAATTCGCCCCTTCCCGAGGAGCTGCAGGCGCTGATGGCCCGCGAGGACGACATTTCGGCCGAGGGGTTCGAGTACACCCTGGCGCAGTGCCGGGGGCTCCTGGAGCGCGGCGCGCCCGGGATCCACTTCTACACGCTCAACCACTCCGACGCCTCCGCCCGCCTGATCGCCGCCCTGCGCGAATCCGGCCCGGGCACTTGACAACTCCGCGGAATTTGATACATTTGGTGCCGTCGTCGGGATTTCGGTCCCTTCGGCCACCTTGCCGGGGTGGCGGAATTGGTAGACGCGCTAGATTCAGGTTCTAGTAGGGGCAACTCTGTGGAAGTTCAAGTCTTCTCCTCGGCACTTCGAAGGGCTTCGCGACGAGCGAAGCCCTTTTAGTCTATCTTCTGGACTGCGGACGACTGGCGCCGACGGGGCGAAGGGACAAACGGTGATGCGTGCGATTCCCGAATCGATGGAGCGCGTGGGCGCTGAGATCGCGGCGACGGTCGCGGCGTTCCCCGACTCCGACTCCAAGTGGAGCTGGCTGCTGAAGCTCGCCAAGGCCCATCCCGCGATGGCCGACGAATATCGCAATGAGAAATTCCTCGTGCGCGGCTGCGCCACGCGCCTCTACCTGGCGCCGGTCTTCGAGAACGGCCGCCTCTGGTTCGAGACGGACACCGACGCGGGCGACGCCTCCCCGCTGATCGTCCGCGGCCTGGCCGACCTGGCCCAGCGGCTCTACTCCGGCCAGCGCCCCTCCGACATCCTCGCCTTCGACCCGGAGTTCTTCCGGAAGACGGGCATCCACGGCGCGCTTTCGGCCACCCGCGCGAACGGGTTCGCCAGCCTGCTCCGCCAGATCCGCCTCTACGCCGAGGCCTACGCGCGCCTCGAGGCGCTCGGGGAGGCGGGAAAATGAGCCTCCTGCGCCGCGCGATCCCGCTGGCCGCGCTGCTCCTGGCCTCGGCGGCCTGGGCCCGGTTCGGGCTTCCCGAGAAGGAAGTCGGGCAGGGGCTCGTCCCCAAGGGGCCCGCGCGGTGGGAACAGCGGATCGGAAAGCAGAAGCTGCTGCTGACCGCCACGCTCGACTCCGGGCGCGCCGTCGCCCTGGAATGGTCGTGCGCCGGGCAGTTCTCGCCCGAGGCGCTCTGGACGCTGCTGGACCAGGAGGCCCGCGGCGGCGACTGGTTCGAGATCGCGCGCGACGTCCCGGTGGGCGCGGGCATCGCCGAAAAGCTCGACGCCGACGCGCTCCAGAGCTGGCTCCTCTGGCGCCCCCTCGAGGGCTCCGACCGCAAGGGGCTGCTCGCCGACCTCACGGAGAACTCCGGGCGCAGCTTCCTGCGCGTCCGCGAGGTGGAGGTCTCCCGCCCCGAAAACCGCCCCGTCCTGCGCTACCGCGAGGAGTCGTTCACCGACTTCGTCGGCTCCCTCTCCCGCGACTGCTTCGCGCCGGGCAAGGGGCGTTGCCTGCTGGCCCATCCCGACGACCCGTCGCTCGAGGTGGAGATCACGCCGGAGCGGGTGCGCTTCGCCTACCGCTCCGCCGACACCGGCCGGGTCGAGCTTCCGGCGAACGCCTCCCGGCTGAAGGCGCGCGAGCGCAAGGAGCTGGCGCAGGCGCTCCTCTCCCTCTACCGGCACGACTTCGACCTGGCGGTGCGCGCCTTCTTCGCCACCGCGCCGCGCTTCTTCGACCGCCAGCCCTGGGAATGGCACCTTCTCGGCGACCGCGGCTTCGTCACCGAGGCGGAGATCGACAAGTGGATCCGCAAGGGGAAGCTGCCCGAGACCGTCACGATCTTCCGGACGAAGGCGCAGGGGCCCGGCGGCGACCGCCGCCTGGAGCTTTCGGTGCGCAAGGGCGGGCTCTACGTGCTCGAGGTCCGCTGAGCGGGCCGTCTTCCGGAAAACGTATCTGCGAAAATCGGCGATCGCGCGGAAAACGCGCGGAGGAAACGAAAAAAGGACCCGACTGCCGTCGGATCCTTTTTTGCGAGCGGGATAGGAGACTCGAACCCCCGACCCTCACCTTGGCAAGGTGATGCTCTACCAGCTGAGCTAATCCCGCGAATGTCGTCTTCCGATTCTGGTGATTCCGGATGACGAGGACAAATCTACCTAATTCGCCGTTTTTGTCAAGGTCATGGAGGGGAAAATCGGCGGGAATTTTTCCCTTTTCCGCCCTCACATGCCCAATTTCATGAAGAGGTCGTCCTCCGAGATCACCGGAACGCCCAGCGCCTCGGCCTTGTCGAGCTTCGAACCGCCGCCGACGCCCGCCAGGACGAAGTCGGTCTTCTTGCTCACCGACGAGCTCACCTTCCCGCCGTGCTTCTCGATCAGCTCGGTCGCCTGCGCGCGGTCGAGGCTCGGGAGGGTCCCCGTCAGCACGAAGGTCAGCCCCTCCAGCGCGGCGGAGCCCTTTTCGGCGCGGTATTCGACGTTGACCCCGGCCGCGACGAGCGCCTCGACCTCGGCGACGTTGCGGCTCTGCGCGAACCAGGCGACCACCGACTCCGCGCTGACCTGGCCGATGTCGGGGACGGCGGTCAGCTCCTCGGGGGCGGCGCGCATCAGCCTGTCGAGCGTGCCGAAGGTCCGGGCGAGCGACTTGGCGGCCGCCTTGCCGATGTGGCGGATCCCCAGGGCGAGCACCAGCCGCTCGAGCGAACGCGACTTGCTCGCCTCGATGGCGGCCAGGACGTTGTCGGCCGACTTCGCGCCCATGCGCTCCAGCGAGAGGAGCCGTTCGCGGTCGAGGGAGTAGAGGTCGGAGGGGTGGCGGACCATCTCCGCGGAGCAGAGCTGGTCGATCAGCTGCGGACCGACGTCGCCGATGTCCATCGCGTCGCGCGAGACGAAGTGCTCGAGCAGCCGCTGGAGCTGCGCGGGGCACTGCAGGTTCTCGCACCGCAGGACCACCTCGCCCTCGGGCCGCGCGAGCTCCTCGCCGCAGACGGGGCATTCGCGGGGCTCCTCGATCGGGCGTTCCGCGCCCGTGCGCTCCTCGGCCAGGACCTGGACCACCTTGGGGATGATCTCGCCGCCCTTCTCCAGCACCACCAGGTCGCCCAGCTTCAGGCCGAGCCGTTCGATCTCGTCGAAGTTGTGGAGCGTGGCGCGCCTGACCGTGGTGCCGGCCAGCTGGACGGGCTCCAGGTTGGCGACCGGCGTGACCGCGCCCGTGCGCCCCACCTGGAACGAGACGGAGAGCAGGCGGCTCTTCGCCTGCTCGGCCGCGAACTTCCAGGCCTTGGCCCAGCGCGGGCTCTTGGCGGTGCTGCCCAGCAGGCGCTGCCAGTCGACCCGGTCGAGCTTGACCACCATGCCGTCGATGTCGTAGGGGAGCTCGCCGCGCCGCTCCGACTGCTCGCCGCAGAGGGCGAAGATCTCGGCGGTGTCGCGGCAGAGCCAGCTGTCGCCCGTCCCGAAGCCCCATTCCTCCAGCTGCTTCAGCCGGTCGGAGTGGAGGGGCCGGTCGCTGCCCTGGACCACGAAATAGGCCAGGAAGCGCAGCCCGCGGCGGGCGGTTTCCGCCGGGTTCCTGAGCTTGAGGCTGCCCGCGGCGGCGTTGCGCGGGTTCTGCATGGGCTCCTTCCCCGCGGCGGCCAGGCTTTCGTTGAGCGCCTCGAAGGCGCTCCGGGGCATGTAGACCTCGCCGCGCACCTCCACCGTGCCGTCGGGGGCGTCGTCGGGGAGCCGCAGCGGGAGGTCGGCGATCGTGCGGGCGTTGGCGGTCACGTCGTCGCCGCGGGCGCCGTCGCCCCGGGTGAGCGCGCGGACCAGGGCGCGGTCCTCGTAGCGCGCGGAGAGCGAGACGCCGTCGATCTTCCGCTCCAGGCAGAAGAGGGGCGCGCCGTCGGGGGTGACGCCCGCCTCGGCGAGCCCGCGGCGGACGGAGCTCTCGAACTCGGCCAGCTCCTCGGGCGTGTAGGCGTTGGAGATGCTGAGCATGGGGATGTCGTGGGCCGCCTTCGCGAAGCCCGACCCCAGGTCGCTCCCCACGCGCCCGGTGGGGGACCAGTCCGGGCGGTACTGCGGCCACTCGCGCTCGAGCGCCTCCAGCTCGCGCATGGCGAGGTCGAACTCGACGTCCGACAGCCCGGTGGGCAGACCGCGGTAGTACTTGCGGTTGGCCTCCGCCAGGCGGGAGGCGAGCTCCAGGACGCGCGCTTTCGGATCTTCGGTCATTTGCCCCTCTTTTCTAGCTTTAGCCCCAAAACTGCACACGTTCCCCCGGAGTTTCAAGCCATGAAACGCTCGCTCGCACTCCTGCTCCTCCTCGTCTCCGGACTCTTCGCGTTCGACCCCCAGGGCGGGAACATCGGCCTCGGCTTCTTCCTCGGCGGCGGCGTGACGCACAGCGGCAACGCCGGCCTGCACGCGCAGTACTGGTTCAACCACCACCAGTCGGTCAACGCGGCCGCGAGCTGGGGCTGGGGACACGGCTGGGGCGGGGTCAACCTCCAGGCCGACTACATCTTCAACCACTGGTACGACCTCCTCGTCCCCGCCAAGCAGGACATCGGCAAGTTCCCGCTCTACGTGGGCCTGGGCGGCTGGGTCGGGCTCTGGAACAACCGCTACTGGGTGGCCGACCGCGCCGTCCACCGCACCGAGACCGAGCTGGGCGCCGGCGTGCGCGTCCCCTTCGGCGTCGACTTCCTCGTCAAGGAGGGCCCGTTCGACGTCTTCGCCGAAATCACCCCGGGCATGCAGATCGTCCCGAGCACCGATTTCACGCTCGATCTCATCATCGGCGGCCATTATTACTTTTAGCTTTTTTACAAAAATCGGCGGCCTATCGCCGCGCCAAGGGTATATACTCAATAGAGTATGGCTGAATCCGGCCGTCCGGTCGGCGTTTTCGGGAATGGCGTGAACAAGAACGAGAAAATCCAGATCCGGATCCTGGCGATGGTGCTGGTCGGCCTGCTGGCCGCCTCGGTCTTCTTCATGGCCGGAACCTACCGCTCCACGCTCTCGCACGACGAGGAGTCGCTGCTCGATCAGATGCAGTCGGTGGGCGCCTTCGTCGCCGACAACGTCGACACGGTCAGCTACCGCCTGGCGGGCGACGCCCTCGCCGCGGGCCGGACCCCCTCCTCCGCGGTCCTCAAGGCCCAGCGCCGCCTGGAGCGCCAGCTGGCCCGCATGGAGCGCAGCTCCGACGTCCGGACAATCCGCCTGACGACCAGGTACAACCTCTCCGCCTACGAGGAGCGCCGCTTCGTCGACCTCTGCAAGGCCCCGGGCGACGCCGACGCGCTGATCTCCGTCCCCGAGATCCTCTGGACCCGCTACGTGGCCGTGGAGCCCACGCGCGTCGCCGCCACCGAGACCGACACCCGCCTGCGCGTCTTCGTCCCGGTGATGGACGGCTCGCGCCGCGTGATCGGGCACGTGGTGGTCGAGCAGGACTTCCGCCCGCAGATCGTGCGGGCGCGGGCCGACCTGCTGCGCTACGGCGCCTTCTACCTCGTCGGGCTGCTCCTCCTGATGTCGATCATCTTCCGGCGGTTCGTCCGGCTGATCGCGCAGCACGTCGTCGAGCGGAGGATGACGCTCGAGCAGAAGACCCACATCGCCGAGCACGACGCGCTCACCGGGCTCTACAACCGCTCCTTCGTGATGGACCAGATCGGCGCCGAGCTCAAGGCCGGCCGCACCGGCAACGGCACCTTCGCGCTGATGATGCTCGACCTCGACGGCTTCGAGCGGATCAACGAGCTCTACGGCCCGCGCACGGGCGACGAGCTGCTGAAGCTGGTGGGGCGCCGCATCCACAACATCCTCTCCAAGAGCGACATCGTCGGGCGCGCCAGCGGCGACGAGTTCATCATCCTGCTGCGGGGCGTGCAGAACGGCCAGTTCGCCACCTCCGTGGCCGAGCGCGTGCTGAAGGTGGTCGGGTCGCACTTCCTGGTGCAGGACCAGGAGCTGGAGGTGACCGTCTCCATCGGCATCTGCTTCTACCCCGACGACGGCAGCGACGTGGGCACGCTGATGCGCAGCGCGGCGGCGGCCCTCAGCCAGGCCAAGCTCAAGGGCAAGAACTGCTACCAGCTCTACAACGGCGACGCCAGCCGGCGCGCGGTGGAGCTGGTGCGCCTGGAGAAGCAGCTCGGGCAGGCGCAGAAGAACGACGAGCTCCGGCTCTTCTACCAGCCGAAGTTCGACATGGACCGCCGCCTGGTGGGCATGGAGGCGCTGCTGCGCTGGCAGACCCGCGACGGGCTCGTCCCGCCGGTGCGCTTCATCCCGGTGGCCGAAAGCTCCGGCCAGATCGTGGAGATCGGCAAGTGGGTCATCGACGAGGCCATGCGCCAGCTGAACGTCTGGAACGGCAAGGGGTGGACCGACCTCCGCATGGCGGTCAACGTCTCGCCCGTCCAGTTCTGCGACGACTCGCTGGTCCCCAGCATCCGCAAGGCGCTCGAGGCCAACGGCATCAAGCCCTCCGACCTCGAGGTGGAGATCACCGAAAGCGCGATGATGCAGAACATGGACCGCACCGTCCGCGACATCCGCCGCATCTCCGACCTGGGGGTGCAGATCGCCATCGACGACTTCGGCACCGGATACTCCTCGCTGGCCAAGCTGGCGGAGATCCCCATCAACACGCTCAAGATCGACAAGTCCTTCATCGACAACGTGGTGACCAACGAGGCCTCCTCCATCACCACCAACAGCATCATCGGCCTGGCCAAGTCGCTCAAGAAGTGCGTGGTGGCCGAGGGGGTCGAGAACGAGGAGCAGCTGGAGTACCTGCGCCGCAACGGCTGCGACGTCATCCAGGGCTTCATCTTCGGCAAGCCGCTTCCGGCCGACGACTTCTACGACGCCTACATGAAGAAGGGCCGCTAGCCCTCCGCGCGAAGCAATGCCCCGGGTCCCCGAACGGAAAAGAATCCTCGCCGTCTCCTCGATCGGAGGGCACTGGATCCAGCTGCTGCGCGTCGCGCGGCCGCTCGAGGAGGAGTGCGACGTCGTCTACGCCTGCACGCATCCAAAGTGCGCCTCGATGGTGGAGGGGCGCCCCTTCTTCGTCGTCCCCGACTTCAGCCGCTGGGACCTCTGGAAGGCCGTTCCCGCCTTCTTCGTCGTCTTCGCGCGGCTGCTCCGGCTCCGCCCGCGGGCGGTGGTGACCACGGGCGCCGCGCCCGGGCTGCTGACGCTGGCCGCGGCGCGCCTGCTGGGGGCGAAGACGATCTGGATCGACTCGGTGGCGAACGTCGAGACGCTCAGCGGCTGCGGCCGGATCGCGAGGCGGCTGGCCCACCGCGTCTACGCGCAGTGGCCCGACCTGGCGGACGGCAAGGTCGAATACGCCGGCAACGTCTTCGGAGACGACGCATGATCTTCTGCACCGTCGGCACGCAGGCCCCCTTCGACCGCTTCGTCCGCGTCGTGGACGAGGCCGCGGGGCGGATCGACGAGGAGGTCGTCGCCCAGGTCCGCGGCGGGAGCTACGTCCCGCGCAACCTGCGCGCGGTGGGGTTCCTCCCGCCGGACGAGTTCGACGCGCTCTTCGCGAGCGCCCGGCTGATCGTGGCCCACGCCGGCATGGGGACCATCCTCTCCGCGATGCGGCTGGGCAAGCCGATCGTCGTCTTCCCGCGCGTCGCCGCGCTCGGGGAGCACCGCAACGAGCACCAGCTGGCGACGGCGAGGAAGATGAAGGAGCTCGGCTACGTCTACGTGGCGGAGACGGCGGAGGAGCTTCTGGAGCTGCTGTCGCGTCCCGACCTGAAGCCGCTCCACGCCGTCGGCCCGCGCGCCGCCTCCACGCTGGTCGCGGCCATCCGGCGCGACGTCGGCTGAATCCG
>CADBQJ010000114.1 GCA_902796785.1 Fibrobacter succinogenes | reverse complement strand
GCGCCGCAGCGCCCGGTCATCTTCTGCGGGCCGCCGTTCTGGCCCTTCTCCGCGCGGAAGATGCGGTCGTAGCCGAGGTCGAGGAGCGTGTTGAACTGCGGGTTGACCTGGACGACGACGTCGCCGCCCTTCCCGCCGTCGCCGCCGTCGGGTCCGCCGTGCGGGACGTACTTCTCGCGGCGGAAGGTCGCGTGGCCTTCGCCGCCCTTGCCCGAAACGACGGTGATCTTGACTTCGTCGAGGAGCATCGGCGGGAACCTACTTGCCCAGCTCGGCGGAACGTTCGGCGGCCGCCACGACGGCGTCCATCAGCGCGCCGCGGAAGCCGGCCTTTTCGAGGACGTTGAGCCCGTAGACGGTGGTCCCGGCGGGGGAGCAGACCTTGGCGGTCAGGTCGCCCGTGGAACCGAGCCCCCTGCGGAGCATCTTCACGCTGCCTTCGATGGTGGCCAGGGCCAGCTCCTCGGCGACGGCGCGGGAGAGCCCCGCCTGCACGCCGCCGGCGGCCATCCCTTCCACGAACTGGAAGACCCAGGCCGGGCCGGAGCCCGAAAGGCCGGTCACGGCGTCCATCTGCCGTTCGGCGACGGCCATGGCCGAGCCCACTTCGGAGAAGAGGGCGACGACGGCCTTCAGCACGTCGGCGGGCACTTCGTCCTCGGCGACGGCCACGGCGCCCGCGCCGACGGTCAGCGGGAGGTTGGGCATGACGCGCACCAGCGTCGGGGCGTCGCCCAGGGCTTCGCGCAGCTTCGAGCGCTTGACGCCGGCCATCAGCGAGACGACCGTCTTGCCCTTCGTCCCCTCGAGCGCCTTGGCCAGGGCCGGGGCGACGGCGGGGAAGACCTGCGGCTTGACCGCCAGGACGACGGCCTCGGCGAACTCCACGGCCGCCTTCGCGTCGGGCAGCGCCTTCGCGCCCGACTTCGCGGCGAGCTCCTTCGCGCGGGCCTCGTTCGGCTCCACGAAGGCGAGTTCGAATTTTCCGGCGGCGGCCAGCCCTTCCAGGAAGGCTCCGCCCATCTGTCCGGCACCGACGAATGCGATCTTCTTCATGACGTGCTCCGGTTACTTGTTCATCAGCGCGAGGAATTCCGCGGTGTTCCTGGTCTTGGCCATCTTGTCGCGCATGAATTCCATGATTTCGAGCGAGTTCATCTCCTGCAGGAACCGCCGCAGGATCCACACCTTGTTGAGCGTGTCCTCGTCGAGCAGGAGCTCTTCCTTGCGGGTGCCGCTCTTGAAGATGTCGATGGCGGGCCAGACGCGCTTTTCGGCGATGTGGCGGTCGAGGACGAGCTCCATGTTGCCGGTGCCCTTGAACTCCTCGAAGATCACCTCGTCCATGCGGCTGCCGGTGTCGATCAGCGCGGTGCCCAGGATGGTGAGGCTGCCGCCGTTCTCGATGTTGCGCGCCGCGCCGAAGAAGCGCTTGGGGCGCTGCATGGCCATGGCGTCCACGCCGCCGGAGAGGATCTTGCCGGAGTGGGGGATCACCACGTTGTTGGCGCGGGCCAGGCGGGTGATCGAGTCGAGCAGGATGACCACGTCGCGGCCGTGCTCCACGAGGCGCTTGGCCTTTTCGATGACCATGTCGGCCACCTGCACGTGCCGTTCCGGGGGTTCGTCGAAGGTGGAGCTGAGCACCTGCCCCTTCACGTGGCGCTGCATGTCGGTCACTTCCTCGGGGCGTTCGTCGATCAGCAGCACCATCAGCGTCACCTCGGGGTGGTTCTGCGCGATGGCGTTGGCGATGTTCTGCAGCAGGACCGTCTTCCCGGTGCGGGGCGGGGCGAGGATGATGCCGCGCTGGCCCTTCCCAATGGGGGTGAAGAGGTTCATGATGCGCGTGCTCAGCTCCTTGGGGTCGTATTCCAGGTTGAGCCGCTCCGTGGGATGCAGGGGAGTGAGGTTGTCGAACTGGACGCGCTTCTTCTGGAGCTAGGGGGCCTCGGAGTTGAGGGTGTCGATCCCCTTGAGCGCGAAGTACTTCTCGTTGTCGCCGGGCGTGCGGACCGTGCCGACGATGGTGTCGCCGGTGCGGAGGTCGAACCGCTTGATGAGCGCCGGGGCGATGTAGATGTCGTCGGGGCCGGCCAGGTAGGAGTGCTCGGCCGAGCGGAGGAAGCCGAAGCCCTCCTTGGTCACCTCGAGGACCCCTTCGGCGTAGATCGGCTGGTCCTCGCCGGTGGTCGCCTCGAGGATCTTGTACATCAGCGCCTGCTTGCGGAGGTAGCGGGCGTCGGGGATGTCGTGCTCGGAGGCCAGGTCGTGGAGCTCGTAGATGCTCTTGCCGCGCAGCGCGCGCCACCGTTCCTTGGCCTCGGCCACCTTTTCCGGATCCGGCGGAGGCCCCTGGAGCAGGTCCTCGTCGGAGAGCTGGATGTCGGGCATCCCGTCGCGGCCGAACCGGCGGTTCCGGAACTTGCCGTTCCGGCGGTCCTGGCGGTTGTTCTGCCTGTCGCCGCGGTCCTGGCGGTCCTGGCGGTCGCCGCGCTGGGCGTCGCCCTGGCGGTCCTCGCCGCGCATGCGGTCGCGGCGGTTGCGGCGGTCGCGGAACTTGCCGTGCTGGCGGCGGTCGCCGGATTCGCCGCCTTCCTCCTCGGCGGGGCGTTCGGCGCCGTCCTGCGCCGCTTCGCCCTCGGAGCGGGCCTCGCCGTCCCGTTCGGCGGGGGCGGAGCCGTTTTCGGCCGCGGCGGCGTCGTTCGAGTAGACGCCGTCGTAGGGCTTGCTGTTGGAATACTCTTCCGTTTCTTCGTTGTGGAGTGTCTCGTCGCTCAAGAGCGGCTCCTTGATGAACTGGACGTGAAGGGGAGCCCTGCCCGGTTCGCGGCGCGTTCGCCAAATGCGGAAAAGCGGAAAACGCGCGCGCTTGGGAGGTTTGGGGGTGAATCGAAAGCGGGGGAGGAATGTTCTCGGATCCCCGTGCCCAAAATATAGCACAAATCCGCCAAGAGGTTATATTTCCTTGCATGAAACTGACACTCGCCATTGTGGGCCTGGGGAGCAACCTCGGCGACCGCGAAGCCTACCTGAAGGCCGCCGCCGACCGTCTCCGCAAGCTCTTCCCCGCCGACTTCGCCCTCAGCCCCGTCTACGAAACCCAGGCCCTCACCGAAGGGCAGGCCCCCTACCTCAACCAGGTGGCCTACTTCGCCTGCCGCGAGACTCCGCAGGACCTGCTGAAGATCCTCCGCGGCATCGAGCTCCTCGTGGGCCGCAAGGCCGTCGAGGAACGGTGGGCCGACCGCGAAATCGACCTCGACCTGCTGGCCCTGGGCCGCATGGTCTACGACGAAGACGGGCTCCGCCTGCCCCATCCCGAGATGGGGAACCGCCCCTTCGTCCTCAAGCCCCTGAACGACCTGCTGCCCGAATGGCGCCACCCCGTGGGGAACTGGACCGCCGGCGAACGCCTGGCGACCCTCGAGGAAACCGGCCCCGGCGCGGTCATCCGGAAGATCGGCTAGGAGGGCTCGTTGGAGTTCCCGCAGAACATCCGCTACCTCGCGATCGAGGGAGTGATCGGCGTGGGGAAGAGCACCCTCGCCAAGATCGTCGCCGAGCGCTGCGGCGGGCGGCTGATGCTGGAGCAGTACGAGAAGAACCCCTTCCTCGACAAGTTCTACCAGGACCGCAGGGGATACGCCTTCCAGACCCAGCTCTTCTTCCTGCTTTCGCGCCACAAGCAGTTCGCGGAGCAGATGAACCAGCAGGACCTCTTCTTCCCGCTGACGGTGACCGACCACACCTTCGACAAGGACCGGATCTTCGCCAGCGCCACCCTCGACGAGGCGGAGCTCTCGCTCTACACGCGCGTGGCCGACGTGCTGGCGCGCGACGTGGCCCGGCCCGACTTCATCGTCTACCTGCAGGCGAGCGTCGAGGTGCTGATGCAGCGCATCCGCAAGCGGGCCCGCAAGATGGAGCGCGACATCGACCCCGACTACCTGCGGCAGCTCATCGAGCTCTACAACGAGCATTTCTTCCACTACGCGGAATGCCCGGTGCTCATCGTCAACACCAACAACATCGACTTCGTGAAGAACGGCTCGGACCTCGAGAACCTGCTCGAGCGGATCGCCTCCGTCCCCGCCGGCCTCACGCTCTTCACTCCCCAGAGCAACGAACAATGAAACGCGTCTCCACCGTGGCCGCCCTGCGCCGCGAACTCGGAAAACTTCGGAAAAACGGAAAGACGGTCGGCCTCGTCCCCACGATGGGGGCGCTCCACGAAGGGCACCTGACCCTGGTGCGCAAGGCGCGCGCCAAGTGCGACGTCGTGGTGGTCTCGGTCTTCGTCAACCCGCTGCAGTTCGGCCCGAACGAGGACTTCGCGAGCTATCCCCGCCGCCTGGCCCGCGACGCGGCGCTCCTGAAGGGGTGCGGCGTCGACCTCCTCTTCGCGCCGACGGCCGAGACCTTCTACGAGCCCGACCACCAGACGATGATCGTCAGCCCGAAGGTCCAGTCGATGTACTGCGGCCAGTACCGTCCCGGCCACTTTTCGGGCGCGCTGACCGTCGTGGCCAAGCTCTTCTTCGCCGCCCAGCCCGACTTCGCCTTCTTCGGCAAGAAGGACTGGCAGCAGGCCTGGCTGATCGAGAAGATGACCCGCGACCTGAACTGGCCGATCCGGATCGTGAAGGTCCCCACCGTCCGCGGAAAGGACGGCCTGGCCCTCTCCTCGCGCAACGAATACCTCTCCGAGGCCGAACGGGCGGGCGCCCCCGCGATCCGCGCGGCGCTCGTGGCGCTGGAGAAGTCCTTCCGGGCCGGCGAACGCCGCGTCGCGCTCCTCAAGCGGAACGCGGAGCGGACGATCGAAAAGGCCGGCGGGAAGATCCAGTACCTCGAGATCGCCTCCTGCCGGACGCTGATGCCGCTGAAGGCGCTCGACGAGGAGGCCGTCGTCCTGGTGGCCGCCTTTTTCGGGAAAACGCGCCTCATCGACAACATCGAGCTGAAAAATCGGCGATAAAACGCCCTTTTCCGCCGATTCCGATTTAAAATAGAGAGTATGCAGAGACCCTCGATCTCCGTCGTGCTCGCCCTCCACTGGCAGCCCAGCCTCGAACGCCCCGCGGCCGAGGAGATCGTCTCCCATTTCCTCTCGCGCTGCGTGGAGATCCTGAAGAACCCGCAGGCGCGGCTGACGCTCTACCTCTCCGGGACGTGGCTCCAGCTGGCCCGCCAGCGCAAGGGGAGCCTGCTCAAGGAGCTTCGCGTCGCCACGGAGGAGGGCCGCGTGGAGTGGCTGGGCGGCGGCTGGCACGACCCGCTGATGCCCTTCGTCCCCAAGCCGATGCGCGAGCTGGAGATCCGGATGCACCGGCAGGCGCTCGAGGAGCTGACCGGGGCCCGCCCCCGCGGCTTCTGGCTGCCCTCGGGCATCTGGGAGAACTCCCTCCTCTCCGTCCTGGTGGAGCAGGGGTTCGAGTACACCCTTCTCCACGACGACCAGATCGAGGAGGCGACCTGGCGCTGCACCGACCGCTACGGCTACCGCACGCTGGAGGACGGCGGGCGGATCCTGCGCGTGGTGCAGATGGACCGCGCGCTCGAGGAGGCCCTGGTCGCCGACGACCCCGACGCCTTCGACGCCGCGCTGCGCTCCACGCAGACCGACGCTGACGACGACGGCTACGTCCTGGCGGCGCTCCCGATGATGTACCGGAAGAGGGGAGTCTACGAGCGCGAATGGTTCGACGCCCTGGCCCGCATGTTCGAGCTCCGCTCCGCCTCGTCGCCGCGCCAGGCGCTCTTCAAGCTGGCCTCCGCGCAGATCGACGAGCGCCGCAGCGCCGGCGGGATGAACCTCGTCTCGGCCCTCGACGCCGGCTTCGGCATCGGCGAGGCGGCCCGCTCCTGCCGCGACCT
>CADBQJ010000113.1 GCA_902796785.1 Fibrobacter succinogenes | reverse complement strand
GCCGTGCTGCTGGTCTTCCCCGCGCTGCTGCAGCTGGTGCAGAGGCGCTTCGTCCTCCGGGTGCGCGGGCCGGTGCGCCGCAACCTCCGCTACTTCCAGCAGGCCCCGCTGCGCGACGCGCGGTGGATGGCCGTCGCGGTCGCGCTGATCCTCTTCGCCTCGTTCGCCTCCGGTCTCCCGTTCTCCTTCGACAAGCGGCTGGAGATGCTGGGGCTGGTGCGCGCCGACGACGACGCGACGGCGCTGCTGCGCCGCGCGAACATCGCGCTGAAAAGCCCGGTGCTGGTCACCGCGCGCGACGAGGCCTCGTGCGACAGCGTCGCCCGCGCGCTCAACGCCTGGATCCGCTCCTCCGGCCTCGTCCACCGGTTCATGGTGCGCAGCGAGCAGATCGTCCCCGCCGACCAGGAGGAGAAGCTGGAGCTCTTCGACGAGGTGCGCGACATCCTCGACAGCCAGGCGCTGGCCTCGATGCCCGCGTCGGCGCGCGACCCGGCGAAGCGGTTCCTGGAGCGCCTTCCCGACCGCCCGGCGGAGCTTCCCGCGAACATGCGGCGGCTGCTGGAGCTGAAGGACCTGCACGCCATCGCGCTGGTGCCCGTCTTCGACCGCGGGGACGGGCGGATGGCCGCGCGGATGGTGCGCGCGCTCGACCCGATGGCGGAGCGGATGGGGTTCCGGCTGACCGGCGCGCCCGTGGTGCTGGGGCGCCTGGTGGAGCGCACGCTCCCCGACCTCCCGCGGATCTGGCTGCGCACCTTCCTGCTGGTGCTGCTCCTCCTCTGGATCGAGGTGGGGCTGCGCCGCGCGCTCTTCGAGATCCTCCTCCCCGTCGCGGTCGGCGCGATTCCGCTGATGGCCTGGATCTTCGCGACGAAGACGGGGCTCAACCCCACGAACGCCCCGCTGATGCCGCTGGTCATGGGGCTCGTATTCAACTCCGTCATCGCCGTGCAGCACCGCCACATGGAGGAGGGCGACGGCTCGCTCCCCTTCGTGCTGAAGACCACCGGCGCGCAGAACGCCTTCTCGACCGCCGTGGCCGTCGTCATCTTCTCCCCGCTGCTCTTCTCTGGCGTCGCGCTGACCGAGAGCGTCGGCGCCACGCTGGCGGGCGGCGCGGTCGCGGCGCTCTTCGCCTCGGAAATCGCCGCCCCGCTCGCGCTGGCCGTCGGGGAGCGGCTCGCCGCGCGGTCGAGGGCGGAATAGCCGCGCGCAAGTGCTAAATTTATGGCGATGAAAATCTCCAGACGCGCCTCGGAAATCGCCCCCTCCCTCACCGTCGCGATCGACGCCAGGGCCAAGGAGCTCCTGGCCGCGGGCGAGGACGTCGTCTCGCTCGGCGCCGGCGAGCCCGACTTCGACACCCCGGACTTCGTCGCGGACGCGGGCGTCGCGGCCATCCGCGCCGGACGCACGCGCTACACCGCCCCGACCGGGATCCTCGAGCTGCGCAAGGCCATCTGCGACAAGCTGAAGCGCGAGAACGGGCTGGACTACTCCCCCGACCGGATCGTCGTCACGAGCGGCGCCAAGCACGCGGTCAACAACGCCGTGGCCGCTCTCGTCGACCCCGGCGACGAGGCGCTGGTCCTCTCCCCGCACTGGGTCACCTACCCGGCGCTCGTCCGCCTCTACGGCGGCACGCCGGTCGTCGTGGAGTGCCCCGCGGAAAAAGGCTTCCACCCCGACGTCGAGGCGCTCGAGCGCGCCTGCGGGCCCAAAACCCGCCTGCTGATCCTCAACAGCCCGTGCAACCCCACCGGGGCCGTGCTGAACGACGACGACCTCGAGGCGATCGCCGACCTCTGCAGGCGGCGCGACCTGGCCGTGATCAGCGACGAGATCTACGAGCACATCGTCTACGACGGGAACGTCCACCGCTCCATCGCCTCCCTCCCGGGAATGGCCGAGCGGACCGTGGTCGTCAACGGCGTCTCCAAGGCCTACGCGATGACCGGCTGGCGGATCGGATACACCGCCTCGCCGCTCCCCCTCGCCCGCGCGATGGGACGGCTCCAGGGGCAGACGACCCACCACCCCGCGGCCCCCTCGCAGCACGCCGCCCTCGCCGCCCTCTCCGGGCCGTCCGACTGCGTGGAGCGGATGCGGAGCGCCTTCGCCGCGCGCCGCGAGCTCTTCCTGCGCGAGCTGCGCTCGATCCCCGGGCTCTCGGTCCCCGCGCCCGAAGGGGCCTTCTACATGTTCGCCGACGTCGCGAAGTGGGCCGGCGCGCGCGTCGGCGGGAGGACCCTCGCCGGCTCGGCCGACCTCTGCGAATGGCTGCTCGAGCGGGAGCGCCTGGCGCTCGTGCCCGGCGCCGCGTTCGGCCGCGAGGGGCGGATCCGCCTCTCCTTCGCCGCGTCGGAGGCCACGCTGCTCGAAGCCGCGCGGCGCCTGCGCGAAGGGCTGGCGATCCTGGACGCGGAGGCGGAATGAGCGCCTTCAACCCGCAGGTCGTCCCCACCCCGCAGGAGCCGCAGGAGTTCGGCCCCTACCTCGTCATCGGCAAGCTGGGCCAGGGCGGGATGGGCAAGGTCTACCTCGCCATCGAGAAGGGATACGACCGCCAGGT
>CADBQJ010000112.1 GCA_902796785.1 Fibrobacter succinogenes | reverse complement strand
TGGTCGGCGTTCCGCTCTTCGTCTTCAACCTCGTCTCGTATCAATCCCACAAGCGCCACGCGGACGCCCGCGACGCCTGGCAAGACGCCCTGGAACGCCGTCTGGCGCGGCTTGCGGACGAAAACCGGAGCGAGTCCGAGGAAGAGGCCGAGGACGAAGCCGAAGTCGCCGAGCTCTACGCCAGGCTGATCGCGCGCGAGGCGAACGAGGCGCGCTACGGCACGAAGTTCGCCCTGATCGCCGTCTCCGGGGCGTTTGTCGGCGCCGGCGTCGCCTTCCTCGCGTCGGTCCACTACACGCACGATCCGGACGCCTTCCTGGACCTCGGACCGGTCATTCCCCTCCTGCTCGGGGTCGGCGCACTCACGACCGGCGTGCCACTGACGATCTACGGCGTCTGCGCCTACCGCTCCGCAAGCAGGCACGACGCGAAGCGCGAGGCCCATCGCGAAGAACTGGAACGTCGCCTGGAACGCCGGGCGGGAGAACGGCGGAGCGCGGCGAAGATCATGGTCGTCCCCGCGGTGGACGTCGTCCGCGTCGGGGCGGGAGCGAACCTCGTCGTCGCGTTCTGACGCGCGGAAGGAAGATTTCGAAATGCGCCGGTTCCTTTTTCTCCTTTCGCTCGCCGCGGCCCTCTGCTCCGCCGCCGAACCCGACAGCGTCGCGATCTACGGCGAACTGGTCGCCCGGGAGGACGCGAAGGCCGAGGTCGCCGGAGGCATCGCGGAGATGGCGCTCTCCGGAGCGCTGGTCGGAGCCGCGGTCTCGATCTTCGCCTCGGCGGCCGCCTCTTCGACCGACGACGTGCGCGCGCTCGTCGGCGCGTACGCCCTTCCCGCGGTGGTCGGCGTTCCGCTGTTCGTCCACGGCTACATCGGCTACTCCTCGGGGAAGGAGCACGCCGCCAGGCGCGAGGCCTGGCGCGACGCGCTGGAGCGCCGTCTGGAGCGCGAGGCGTACGGCGAGCGCGACTCCGCGCGGACCGGCGGCGAGGGCGGGCGCGACATCGTCGAAATCTACAGGTCGCTGATCGCGGAGGAGTCGGAGCGGACGGACTACGCCGCGAACTGCTTCGGATTCGTCGTCTCGGGTCTGCTGGTCGGGACAGGAATCGGGCTGGCGATCGCCTCGAACAGCCTGGAGAACGGCTACGCCGAATCATCGTCACCGCGCGAAAGCCTGGCGAGACTGAGCTTCCTGGCCGGCCTTGCGCTCTTCGCCCACAACGCCCTCGCGTACAAGTCCCGCAGGGAGCACGAGGCGCTGCGCGACTCCTACCGCGACGAATTCGAAAAGCACCTGACGCGCAAGGCGGAAAGACGGCGGCGCGCGACGCAGGTTCTGCTCGTCCCGACGGTGGACGTGGCGAACGCCGGCGGCGGCGCCAGCGTCGTGGTGGCGTTCTGAATCAGGGATCAGGTCTTAGGGATTAGGGATTAGTGCGTACAATCCGCTGCGCGTTTGATAGAAGAAAGGGCTCCGGAAAGGAGCCCTTCTTTTATCGCGCCGAAGGCCATCGTTCGACTAATCCCTGATCCCTAATCCCTATTCCCTATTCCTGCGTATAGTACCGGCAGTCCTCAAGGACCTGGGCGTGGAACGCGGCGCGGTCGGAGACGACGTAGGAGGAATCCTCGTCCGCCATGTGATAGGCGTTGAGGCAGGTCTTGACCTCCACCGAGTCGGAGCCGGCCCAGACGTAGATGCGGGCGTAGCCCCAGGAGGCGTAGACGTAGCGCCAGACGTCGTCGTCTTCGGCGAAGCCGCAGGGCTCGCCGGACGCGTTCTTCCCCGTGTCGCAGACGTTCTTCTCCCAGCCGCTCTTTCCGCCTTCGCCGCCGGAGGAGCCGTTCGAGCCGGTCGAGTCGTCGCCGCATCCCGCGAGGAGGAGCGCCGTCGCCAGCGCGAAAAGCGGAATCGTTTTCTTCATGGAATTCGTCCCTTTCCTAGAGCCGGATCGCGAGGCCGAGGTGGTGCCGCGCGCCGTAGAGCCCGTGGCTCGCGAGCGCGTATTCGACGTCGACCCACCTGAGGAGCAGCGCGCCGCCGACGCTGATCCCCGGCTCGTCCTCGCCGAAGGGATAGCCGGCGCGGATCGCGACGGCGTCGTGGAGGACCGCCTCGCCGGAGACGATCGCCGCCAGGCCGTCGCCGTTGCGGCGTCGCACGTCCACGCCCGCGGTCCAGGCCAGGAAGCCGGAGGAGAGCCGGCCGCCCTGCGCGATCCCGACGACCAGCTCCGAGGGCAGCGTGGGCTCGTCGTTCCGGAAGGGGGTGGCCCAGCCGACGTGGCGCAGCGCGGTGCCCGCGCGGAATCCGAGCGGAAGCGAGCAGACGATCCCGAAGGAGGCCATGCCGATCCACGAGTCGTAGTCCTCGATCTCGGCGTTGCCGCCGGAGAGCTCCGCGCCCCACCGCACGGGGCCGAGCGAGCGCGACCAGGCGAGCGCCAGGTGCCACGCCCCCGCGCCGTAGGAGCCGGCGGAGACGTCGTCCTCGGTGTATCCGTCCAGGTCGTCGTAGTCCAGGAGCGTTCCGGAGACGGAGAAGCCGTTCCTCCCCGCGCCGCCGGAGAGCTCGAAGCGGTCCAGGCGCGCCCCCACCTCCTCGGGCATCCAGGCGCGCGAGAAGTCCAGGCGGAGCGATTCCGAACCGGCCAGCGCGGGCTGCATGGAGGCGAGCCCCTCGCCGCTCCAGGCGACGCCGCCGCCGGCGAGCGCCGCGGCCCGCGCCTGCGGGGGGATCCCGAGATGGCCGAACGACGCGCCGCCCTTGGGCGCCCCCCACGGCTTCGCCGAGGCGCAGAAGGCCGTTCCCGCGACGAGCGCCGCGAGCAGCAGAACCGTCCTCGTCCTCAGAAGATCCATGTCAGGCCGATGCCCCAGGGGTCGAAGTGGGTGTCGTTACGCTCCCAAAGTAGATGATATTCGACTTCGAGAGACCAGGGAAAGCTCTTTTTTTCGCGGACGAGGCGCCAGCCCGCGCCGAGCGTCCAGTTCCCGTCGTCCCAGCCGGCGCGCAGACGCCCGTCGCCGAAGACCTCCCACTCCGCGCCGCACCGGGCCTGCACGTCGTGGTCGTCGATCAGCGCCAGCCCGCGCATGTTCAGGTGGTAGTCCACCAGGTCCAGCTCCAGGTGGAACGGCCAGGAGAGGATCGCGGTGGTGTAGCGGCTGCCCACCACGAGCGTCCGGGGGTAGAAGTCGTCGGAGGAGCCGTCGCCGCCGTAGTTCTCCTGGCGGAACCGCGCGATGCCGCCCTCGTCGAGGCCGATGTCGCGCAGCGCCACGCCGGTGGAGAAGCGCGGCCCCCACTGGCGGTACCACGAGAGGCCGAAGGAGATCGGCGAGCTCCAGGCCTCGCCGTCGAGGTCCGAGTCCCAGGTGCGCCACTGCCCCGTGACGCCGACGCCGGAGTTGCGCCCGAGGCGCCAGCCGACGGCGAGGTAGTGGGTCTTCCAGAGGGGGGCGAGCGTCCCCGCGTCGTTGTCGTCCTCGTCCACCCACTTCACGTCGGAGTCGCCGCGCCAGAGGACCGCGTAGGAGACCAGCGCCCGGCGGCCGATCGGGATCGAGAGGCCGGCCGACCCGCCGTGGCGGTCGAGGGAGCGCCACTCGCCCGCGAAGGAGACCTCGCGCCGGCGCGACACGGAGGCCGCCGCGGGGTTCCAGTACGCGGCGGGCGCCGCCCCGGGGTCGGCCACCGCGGCGTTGCCCATGGCGCCCGCCGCGCCGCCGGGGCCCATTCTCTGCTCGAACCCCGCGTGCGCGCCCAGCCGTTCCCGGGCCCCGGCGGAGGGAACGAGCGCCAGGGCGAGGAGCAGCGGGAGGAGACGGCGCGCGTTCATCGGGGACCCGCCGTTCTGTAGATCTTGCCCCACCCCTCGTGGCCGCGGTCGTCCTTCACGCGCACGTAGTAGAGCCCTGAGGAGACCGCGCGCCCGTCGTCGTCGCGCCCGTCCCAGACGTCCTCGGAGGGGTCGCTGCTGCGCACCGGGTCGGCGAACCGCGGGGCGGAGCGGACCACCGTGCGCACCTTGAGCATGTCGTAGGA
>CADBQJ010000111.1 GCA_902796785.1 Fibrobacter succinogenes | reverse complement strand
TCGTCGGCAAATGCCATCCCGTCGGGCAGGCCTTCATCGCCGCGTCCCAGGTGTAGAGACGCCCGTATTTCGCGCAATTGGCGGGATCGTCCTGGTAACAATAGCTGCTGTCCGTGGCGTAATTCAGATTCTCCGCCATCCAGACCTGCTTGCCGATCTTCGTCGTGGCATATGCCTTTCCGTCCCGCTTGTCGGTGAACTTCGATTCTTTGGCGCCAGCAAGGGAGAAAAGAGCCAGCGCGAAGGCCAGCGTTTTCAAAGTCATTCTCGTCATGTCATTCTCTCCACGGTTCTAGCGCAAAACGCGCTAGTCCTTGACGCACCGGACGGAATAGGCGTGATTCTTGTGGGCGTAGTCCGAGTACAGTCCTCCCCTATCATATGATATGCGCCAGTACGCGAGGTCGTCGAAGTCGCGGTAGTACGCATTGCTGTCGTTGTTCTCCGTGGCCGTCCAGAAGTAGGCGGAGACCCCCTCGCCGTAGAATTTGCCGCTGCACCAGCTGCAGGCGGGGAGGACGTTGAATCCGAGCGAATCCGTCCCGTCCCACTCCTTGGACTTCAACTTTGTTCTGGCTTCTTCGCCGGTTGCGCTTTCCAATGCATCCCACTCCTCGCTCGTCGGCAGATGCCATCCCGCCGGGCAGGCATTCATCGCCGCGTTCCAGGTATAGAGTCGGCCATATTTCGCGCAATTGGCGGAATCGTGCGGGCAGCAATAGCTGCTGTCCGTGGCGTAATTGAGATTCTCCGCCATCCAGACCCGCTTGCCGATCTTCGTCGTGGCGTATGTCTTGCCGTCCCGATCGTCGGTGAACTTCGATTCCCCGCAACCGACAAGGGCGAAAAGGGCCATCGCGAGGGACAGCGTTTTCAGAGTGAATTTTGCCATATTCGGAATGTAAAAAAAAGATATTCGTCAGTTTCTTCGTCCCCTCCAGGAAGGGAAAAGGCGGAAAAAAGCGGAAAAAAGCGGAAAAAAGTACTGAACATTTGACAACTGCCCTTTCGTGCAGTATATTTTAAGGGAAGACCTCTAACCCGGAGCTTCCCATGAGCGCACTTCAACCCCTGACCGACCGTCAGCGCGAGATCTACGAATTCATCCGCAAGCGCGTGACCGAAGACCACCGTCCGCCCACCGTGCGCGAGATCGGCGAGGCCTTCGGCATCTCCTCCACCAACGGCGTGCGCAGCGTGATCGGCGCGCTGATCCGCAAGGGCTACGTCTCCCGCTCCCCCAAGCTCAGCCGCGGGCTGGAGGTGAAGAGCGAGGCGCTGCGCGCCGAACGGCTCTTCGAGGCCCCCGAGACGGAGGCCTCCGCGCAGTCGGTCGAGATCCCGATCGTCGGCCGCGTGGCGGCGGGCGCCCCCATCCTGGCGGTGCAGAACCTCGAGGGGACGGTCATCGTCGACCGCAGCTTCATCGCCTCGCGCCGCGACGTCTTCGCGCTCCGCGTCAAGGGCGACTCCATGATCGAGGCCGGCATCCTCGACGGCGACCTGATCTTCGCGCGCCAGCAGCAGACGGCCGAGGACGGCCAGATGGTCGTGGCCCAGATCGACGACGAGGCGACGGTCAAGTACTTCCACCCCGAGCCGAACGGCGTGCGGCTGGAGCCGGCGAACAGCGCCTACAAGCCCATCTGGGTGGCCGAGGACCGCAACTTCAGCATCGCCGGCCTGGTGATCGGCGTGCTGCGCCGCTTCAACTGACGCGGATTTCGCATATGCGAAAAAGGCCTTCCGTCCGGAAGGCCTTTCTCTTTTCATCGGGGAACTTCAGATCCCGCAGTCGTCGTCGCCGTCGCCGGGCTCGCCGGGTTCGCCGGGCTCCATCCCCGCGTCCTGGTCGAAGTCCGTCCCCGCGTCGGGATAGAGGAGGGCGAAGCAGTCGGAGCAGTAGGCCAGGTCGGCCATCACGTGCTCGACGGGATTGACGCCGCACTTGCTGCAGAGCTGGTGCTCGAGGATGTGCTCTGTGCGCTTCTGCTCGTCGCGGCACTCCTGGAGGATGCGGTTGTAGATCTCCTCCTGCGACTCCTCGCCGCGGCGTTCCTTGCCGCGCTGCGCGACGGTCGGCTTCTCGGGGAGCTTCTGGTCGCCGGTGCCGAACTTCTTCTTGTTGTTGCGCTCGTCGCTCTCGGTCACTTCGCTGAAGAAGGTCCCCTTGCCCAGGCGGTTCACCGCGGCGAACTCGTCGAGGAAGAACATCGCGCTCTTCACGGGGAGGTCGGAGATGACGGGCTTGGGCTTGAACCCCTTTTCCTTGGGGGCCTTGGCTTCCTTGGCCTTGGGGGCCTCGGGGGCGGGCTTCTGCGCCTTCGCCGGCTTCTCGGCCGGCTTGGGAGCGGGCTTGGCCGGCTTCTTCGGCTGGGGCTTGGGAGCGGGCTTGGCGGCCTTGGCCGGAGCCTTCGCCTTGGGGGCGGGCTTGGCCGGCTTCGCGGCGGGCTTCGCCTGCTTCTTGGGCTGCGCCTTGGGAGCGGGCTTCTGCGCCTTGGCGGGCTTCGCCTGCTTCTTCGGCTGCGCCTTGGGGGCGGGCTTCTTCGCCTTGGCGGGCTTGGACTGTTTCTTGGGCTGGGGCTTCGCCGCTTTCTTCGGCTGGGCCTTGGAGGGCTTGGGCGCGGCTTTCTTCGCCTTGCTTTGTGGCATGGAGACCTTTTTCTTCGCGGGCTTGGGCGCCGCCTTCTTGGACGCGGGTTTCTTCGCGGCGGCTTTTTTCGCGGGGACGGATTTGGCGGCGGGCTTCTTCTGCGCGGGTTTCTTCGCCTGTTTCTTCGCAGTCGTCTTGCTGGCCATGTTCGTCCTCTCCGCGTAAAAGGATGACGGCGTCCCCGAGGGGCAGCCGACCGTGTCGAGGCCAAAAGATAATCAAAGGGAGGACAAATGCGACCGTTTTGGCTAAATTTGGCCGTTATCCCCCCGGCCCGAGGCCCCTCCGAGCGACGCATGAGCCAGACCAGCACCCGAAACTTCTGCATCATCGCCCACATCGACCACGGCAAGTCGACCCTGGCCGACCGCCTGCTCGAGCTGACCGGCACGCTGACCAAGCAGCAGATGACCGACCAGGTGCTGGACGACATGGACCTGGAGCGCGAACGCGGCATCACCATCAAGTCGCACGCGATCCACATGAAGCACGAGCTCGACGGGCAGGTCTGGTCGCTCAACATGATCGACACCCCCGGCCACGTGGACTTCACCTACGAGGTGTCGCGCTCGCTGGCCGCCTGCGAGGGGGCGCTGCTTCTGATCGACGCCGCGCAGGGGATCGAGGCGCAGACGATGAGCAACCTGATGCTCGCGCTCGACTCGGACCTGACGGTGATCCCCGTCATCAACAAGATCGACCTCCCCGGCGCGCAGCCCGACGAGATCGCGGAGCAGATCTCCGACCTGCTGGGCTACCCCGCCGACGAGATCCCGCGGATCAGCGCGAAGAGCGGGCTCAACGTGGAGACCGTGCTCGAGAAGATCGTCCGCGAGATCCCCCCGCCGAAGGGCGACGACGACAAGCCCCTGCAGGCGCTCATCTTCGACTCGCTCTGGGACAGCTACCGCGGCGCGGTGGCCTACGTGCGCGTGGTCGAGGGCTGCCTGAAGACCGGCGACGTCATCCGCATGATGCAGACCGGCGCGGAATACGCCGTGAGCGAGGTGGGCATCTTCACGCTGGAGCGCGTGCCCGTGGAGACGCTGCGCGCCGGCGACGTGGGCTACGTGCTGGCCAACCTGAAGACGCTGGCCGACATCAAGGTGGGCGACACCATCACCTCCGCGAAGAACCCCGCGCCCGAGCCGCTTCCCGGCTACCGCGAGATCAAGCCGATGATCTTCTCGGGGCTCTACCCCGTGGAGGCCGAGGACTACAAGTCGCTGCGCGACGCGCTGGAGAAGCTCTGCCTGAACGACCCGGCGCTCACCTGGGAGCCCGAGACCTCCGAGGCGCTCGGCTTCGGCTTCCGCGCCGGCTTCCTCGGGCTGCTCCACATGGAGATCGTGCAGGAGCGGCTCGACCGCGAGTTCAACGTCAACATCATCACGACCACGCCCAACGTGGAGTACCACGTGCTGCTGACCAACGGCGAGGAGATCAAGGTCGAGAACCCCTCCAAGCTGCCCGACCCCGGCACGATCGAGGAGATCCGCGAGCCCTTCATCTCGGCGCACGTCTACACGCCCAAGGACTACGTGGGCGCCATCATGAAGCTGGCCGACGAGAAGCGCGGCGTCTTCAAGACGATGGACTACATCAACGAGCACAAGGTCTCGCTCCTCTACGAGCTGCCGATGGGCGAGGTGATGCTCGACTTCTTCGACCGGCTGAAGTCGATCTCGCGCGGCTACGCCGGCTTCGACTACGAGTTCCTGGAATACCGCGCCGAGAACCTGGTGCGGCTCGACATCCTCCTCAACGGCGACCCCGTGGACGCCTTCTCGGCGATCATCCACAAGGACAAGGCCTACACCTACGGCCAGGGGATCTGCGTCAAGCTGAAGGACCTGATCCCGCGCCAGCAGTTCGACGTGCCCGTGCAGGCCGCCATCGGCAACCGCGTCATCGCGCGGACGACGATCAAGGAGGTGCGCAAGAACGTCACGGCGAAGTGCTACGGCGGCGACGTCACGCGCAAGCGCAAGCTCCTCGAGAAGCAGAAGGAGGGGAAGAAGCGCATGAAGCAGATCGGACACGTCGTGGTGCCGCAGGAGGCCTTCCTCGCCGTGCTGAAGACGGGAGACGAGCAGTCGTGAGCGCCTATCCCCCGCTGCGCGAACAGCGCCGCCTGCACGACAGGCGCAACCCCCTCCTCCTGGCGGCGGTCTGCGTCGCCTGCGTGCTGCTGGGCCAGCTGGGCGAACGGCACCTGGTGACCGTGGCGCGCGTCCCCGACCGGAGCATGGCGCCCGAGCTGCGCGAAGGGAGCTACGCGCCCGTCTGCCGCGTCTGCGCGGGCGAGCCGCGCAAGGGCGAGATCGTCCTGGCCGCCACCCCCGCCGGACCGCGCCTGCGCGAGATCGCCGGGCTGCCGGGCGAGGAGACCGCGACGCTGACCGTGCCCGCGCGCGGGGCGCTCTGCAACCCCTCGCACTGGAACGAGACGGAGTTCGACGCGCTCTTCCCGCTGCTGGCCGACGAGCTGGACGGGGCGAAGCGCGACTCGCTCCGCGTGGAGATGGTCTGGACGAGCGAAGGGCAGACGATCGAAAGGCGCGTCGCGGCCGCGGACCACTGGCTGGACCGCTACGAGATGCGCCGCCAGGCCTCGTCGCTGGCCAGCCACCGGCTCGGCGCGGAGATCTCGTGGAACCGCTCCGTCAAAATCGGCGACTCGCTGCTGACCGAACACGTCTGGAACGAGGACCGGCTGATGCTCGCGCCGAAAAACGCCGCCTATTCGAGCTGGCTTCTTCCGAAGGACAGCGTGCGCGGCCGCGTGATCGCCCTCTTCTGAACGCGGAATCGGCCGAAACGGCGCCGAAACGCGATTCCGGCACTTGCCACGGATTTTCTCTTTTGCTACTATTGGGCCCACAACGATGCGGGGTGGAGCAGTCCGGTAGCTCGTTGGGCTCATAACCCAAAGGTCGCTGGTTCAAATCCAGCCCCCGCTACTCCAGAGGACCGACGGCGATGCCGTCGGCCCTTCTTTTTTCGCCCGTTTTCGCGTTTTCGCCCCCTTTTCGGGGCTATTCGGCCCCTTTCGGGCCGTCGTCCCCCGGCGCGGCGATCGCGCAGAAGGTCTCCACCGCCCTTTTCCCGACCTCTCCCAGCTCTTCGCTGAAGGCGTTGACGTAGGTGTCGACGTGGGCGTTCACCACGGCCTCGTCGGGGATGCCGGCCAGTTTGACCATCCAGGGCATCAGCTCGGCGCGGTGTTCCTTCGCCCAGGCGATGGAGCGGCGGATGGTCCGTTCGACGAGATCGCGCCTTTCCGCCAGGTCGCCGCGCAGGACGATGCCGCCGAGCGGGATGGCCGCGCCGGTCGCCTTCTCCCAGGCGTCGCCGAGGTCGGCAGCCCGTTCCAGCCCGTCGCGTTCGTAGGTGAAGCGGCATTCGTGGATCGCCACCCCCCATTCGATCTCGCCGTCGACGAGACGGCGGTAGATGCGGTCGAACCGGTCGAAGTCGACCTCGGAAGGGACTTCGCGCCCGGCGTCCGGACGCCCGCGCCACCAGGCGAAGAGGCGCGCGGCGGTCGTGAGCCGGCCGGGGAGCCAGACCTTTCCCCCGCCCGCGCCGGCGGCGCGCGGCGAGCGCAGGAGGAGCGGGCCGCAGCCCATGCCGAGCGCGCCGCCGCACTCCAGGAGGAGCCAGCGGCCGGCGAGCGACGGCCACGCGCCGAAGGAGATCTTGGAGACGTCGAGCGCCTCTTCTCCGGCCAGCTCGTTGAGGCGCTGGACGTCGTGGAACTCGACTTCGACCTCGGGCGCGCCCGGCAGCTTGCCGAGGACCCACGCCCCGAAGATGAAGGTGTCGTTGGGACAGGGCGAGATGCCCAGGCGCAGGGGCGCGGTCATCGCGCGCCTCCGGCGGCCGGCGCGAAGACGGAGCCGGCGGGGCGGGGCCGCGAACGGAACCGCGCCGCGAAGATCTTCCGGAGGTTCGCCGCCGCCTCGGCGGTTTTCCAGGCGGCGCGGTCGCGCTTCGCGCAGAGGTTCGTGACCGCGCGGATTTCGACGGCGGGAAGCGCGAACCGTTCCGCGGCCTCGAAGAGCGCGCTCCCCTCGAGCGACTCGACCTCCGCCCCGCCGGCGCGCGCGCGGAGCTCCGCCCCCCGGGCGAGGGATCCGGTCGAGCAGTCCACGGTCGCGCCGCGCGCGGCGGGGAGCGACTCCAGCCCGAGTCCGGCGAACGGTTCCGGAAGGGCCTCGGGGCCGCGGCCGGAACTCCACCTGGTCTTCCCGAGGCCGAGCTCCTCGAGCGCGAGGATCCCGCCCGGGACGGCGGCGCCGCATTCGGGCTCCGTTTCGGAGACCACGCGGACGGCCCGGGCGCCCGCGATCCATTCCCGCGTCCGGGCGCAGCGGTAGGCGCCGGCGAAGCCGACCTGGACGACGCCGCGGACTTCGCGCCCGAGCCGCGCCAGGGCCGCGCCGAGCGAGAGCGCCGCCGACGCGCGGCCGACGCCGGAGACCAGCAGGTAGTCCGTCCCGCACGTCCAGAGCGAGCCGGGGCCGCCGGAGAGGAGCGCGGCGCGTTCAAGAGGGAGGATCGCCGCCAGTTCGGCGGCCGTGGCGGCGCAGAAGAGCAGCCGCCCGGAGCGTTTCGCGCTCATCGCGTCTCCTTCGCGGCGTCCGCGTCGCCGCGCGACGAGGAGACCGGGGCCGTTTCGGAGGGGGCGGAAGAGGAAAGCGCGGAGGAGGATTCGGTCGAGGAGGATTCGGCGGCCTCGGACGACGAGGAGAGCTCCGGCTGGGGTCCGCCGTCGAGCGCGTCCATCTCCTCGAACGGAATCTCGGGCGAGAGGGCCGCCGCCTCGGCCGCCGCGCGCCTGCGTAGCGAATCGGGCGCGACCGGGACGCCGCCCGCCATCTCCAGGCGCGACTCGATTCCCGGCACGACCGTCGTGGAGGCGCCGTCGAGGTCGCGGTCGCCGAAGAGCAGCTCGATCCCGGACCAGAGCGTCTTCGCCGTCTCCTCGAACCAGACCTTCGCCATGCCGCGCGCGCTCCACCAGCCCCACGGACGGAACCCGCGGTCGCCGACGTCGACGGCGACGAAGACGGGATCGCCGCCGGAGAGCGAGTTGAAGATCCGCTCCGCGCGCGCCGTGTGGAACGAGGAGGTGAGCAGCGCCACCGTGTCGGCGCCGCGTTCGCGGAAGAAGGGGATCAGCGCCCGCGCCTCGGCCTGCGTGGACTGCGCGTAGTGGCGCAGCTCCACGACGCGGGAGAGGTCGGCCCCCTCCCTCGCCATGGCCCAGAGCGCGACGGCCGAGCTCCAGTCGCCGAGCGCGAAGGGGGTGCCGGAGACCGCGACGCTGTCCAGCGTCCCCGAGGCGAGCCGCACCGCGGCGGCCGAGGAGCGGTGGAGCGTCGGGAGCTGGCCATCGAGCACTAGCCCCCAGACGCGCGGAGCGTCGCCGCCGTCGCGCACCAGCAGGTAGCCCGAGAAGGGGACGAGCAGAACGGCCAGGAGGAGCGCCGCCGCGGCCAGGCGGAGCCAGGGACGCCGCTTGCGCTGCGTTGCCGGGGCGGGGCGGACGAGGATGCGGTTGGACATGCGTTCTCCCGGTTGGACGGCGGCGGTTCAGACGAAGCAGTCCAGCGCCATCAGCAGGGCGTCGGCGCCGGGCCCGTAGTAGTCTTTGCGGACGCTGCGGTCGCCGAAGCCGATCTTGCGGTAGAGGGCGATCGCCGCGGGGTTGTCGGAGCGGACCTCGAGCCATCCCTTCCCCGCCTCCAGGCCGGCGGCGGAGAGGAAGTCGCCGAAGTCGCGGGTGACGCGGGAGAGGAGGCTTTCGCCGATCCCCTCGCGGCGGCGCGCCGCCGGCACGGCGATGCGCAGCAGCTCGAACTCGTCGACGGCGAAGCGGGCCAGGACGTATCCGGCGCAGACGCCGTCGTCGTCGGCCACGAGGAAGGAGTTTCCGCGCCCGCCCAGGAACTCCGCGTAGGAGTCGGCGCTCCAGGCGTCGTCGAAGCAGGCCTCCTCGATCGCGAGGATCTCGGGCAGGTCGCGCTTCGTCGCCGCTCGCAGGATCAGCATGCGGCCAGCCCCTTCGCGGCGCCGGGCTTCGCCTGCGGCGGTTCGACGTATTCGGGCGAGATTCCGACGGCGGGGTCGACCTGCGCGAGGTCGGAGAGGCAGGGCAGGAGCGCGTCGAGCAGCAGCTCGTCGCTCCCGAACGCCAGGGCGCCGGGAAGCGCGGCGCGGCAGGGGGCGTCGTCGGGCAGGATCGTCCAGCCCCCCTCCGCCGCGACGGCGGAAACTTCGGATTCGGCGACCATGCGCCGGCGGGAGACCTCGGGCAGCGAACGCGACCCGGGCTCGACGACCGCCGTCGCGGCGTAGAGGAAGCCGCGCCGCGCGGGCAGCAGGACCGCGCCCGGGCCGGAGGCCCCCTTCGCGGCGGCGACCGCGCCGAGGAGCGCGAAGGTGTCGGCGGTCAGCAGGCGGACGCCGGGGCGCCCGAAGGCGAGCCCCTGCGCGAAGGCGAGCGCCACCCGAAGCCCGGTGAACGAGCCGGGGCCGCGCAGCGCCGCGACGACGTCGACGTCGGAAAGCGGGCGCGAGCAGCGCTCCAGCGCCCGTTCGAGCAGCGTTTCCAGCGATTCCGCCTTTCCGCGCCGCTCCACCTCCCCGGCGACCGCGCGCCCGCCTTCGGCGAGCGCCAGGCGGAGGTCCGGGAGGGAGGCGTCGATCAGCAGCTCCATCCGTCCCACTCCAGCCCGAAGCGGGCCAGGCTCGTCTTCAGCACGTG
>CADBQJ010000110.1 GCA_902796785.1 Fibrobacter succinogenes | reverse complement strand
TCTTGACGTTCTTGTCGTGACCGATCTGACCTTGCGACATTTGGGGCCTCCTTTGGGCTTTCATCGCGCGGAATCGCGTTTACACGGCCTAATATACACTGAAAAACGGGCCCTGTATCCGAAAAAAACGTTCCGCCCCGCTCCGTTTTGGGGTAGTTTACGAGAAGGCGTTTTTTCGAGGTGAGCAGATGAAAATGAGCTTCCGTTTCCGCCTTCCGTCCTCCCTTCTCCTCTCCCTGGCGCTCGCCGCCGCCGCGTTCGCCGGCGAAGTGCGCATCCACGGCTTCTTCGTCCAGCCCGAGCTGGGCTACGCCGCCACCGACTACCAGAGCTTCTCCTCCCAGAGCGAATGGAACGCCTGGATGAAGCAGATGGCCGACCTCGGCGCCGAGATGGTCTTCTACCAGTGGACCGTCTCGTACCAGCGGCAGTCCGACATCGGGTGGTACACGAGCGCCTACGGCACGACCACCGGCGACTACGCCTTCTACACGCCGGGCGTCGCCCCCATGGCCGGGCCGGACGGCACCTCCTACTCCGTCTACAGCTGGGGCGCGCCGACCACCTGGCCCGGCACCGTCAACCAGCCCGGCGGGAAGGAGTCGGTGGACTACCTGCTCGACGCCGCGGCCGCCAACGGCATGAAGGCCTGGCTCGGCCTCTACCTCTGCGAAAAGGACTTCTGCAACTGGTGGGACTCGCAGGACATCGACGACGTCATCGACCGGAACGACTCGGTCGCCATCGAATGGCACGTGCAGCGCTCCATCCAGGTGGCGCAGGACCTGCTCGCCAAGTACGGCGACCACGCGGGCTTCGGCGGGCTCTACATG
Source organism: Fibrobacter succinogenes (assembly GCA_902796785.1). GTDB lineage: Bacteria > Fibrobacterota > Fibrobacteria > Fibrobacterales > CADBQJ01 > CADBQJ01. Next base: position 1,906 of record CADBQJ010000110.1, on the reverse strand, counting down.
TCGGTCGAGCCGGCCAACATCACCTTCATGGGCAGCGAGACCCGCAAGGTGCTTGCCTCGGCGATCGACCGCGTGGCCAAGGCGGCGCACGCCGCCAAGCCGGGCGTCAAGGTCTCCATCTGCCCCTTCTTCAACACCTCCCTCTCCTCGGCCGAGGAGTTCGGCTCGGTCTGGGAATACGTGATCGAGAACAGCGACCTCGACGTGCTGATGCTCCAGGACGGCGTGGGGGTGGAGCCCCAGACGCTCACCGCCTCGGAAGACCTGGTCTCGCCCTGGTATGCCGCGCTGCGCCGGGCCGCGAACAGGAAGGGAATCGAGTTCTGGGGCAACTCCGAGCTCTTCACCAACCTCGGCACCCGCCTGAACGTGGACCTGATCCCCTCGACGATGGAGAAGATCCGCATGCAGCTGACCGCCGAGGCGGGATACGTGGACAAGTTCGTCTGCTTCGCCTTCAGCTACCTCGATCCGATGAAGAGCACGTTCGCCGCGCTTGATTTATCGCAACGTACCGCGCTCTACGACAGCCTGAAGGCCTACTGGCAGGAATGGCAGCTGAACCCCGTCGTCGACACCTCCTTCACCGCCGCGCGCCCCGCGCCCCGCGTCGCCCCGATGGGCTGGACCCCGGTTCCCGGCGGCGCGGTCGTGCACTGGAACGCCGAACCCGCGCAGTGGCGCCTTTTCGACGCCTCGGGCCGCCAGGTCGCCTCCGGCGTGGTCGAACGGGGCGAAAACGCCCTGGGCTGGGGCCCCGTCGTCCCGGGCCGCTACCTCTGGAGGGCCGGAAACCAGAGCAGGAGCGTCAACAGTTTCTAGATTTCGCCCATCTTCCAAGACGGGGCCCTCCCGTCCAACACGAGGTTGAGCGATGAACAAAAAACTGGTTGCGCTTGCGTTGCTTGCGTTCGGTGTTGCCTTCGCCGACGGTCCCCTGGGCACCGTCCGCTACAAACTGGAATTCTCCGACCCCGGCGCCGGCGACCGCAAGGTGAACAACGCCGTCACCCGCGCCTACCTCGGCTACGCCGCCAGCCTCAACGACAACGTCTCCGCCAAGGTGGTGGCCGACGTCGCCGCGACCGACGAGGACGGCACCGGCAAGAAGCGCTACGCCTACCTGCTGAAGAACGCCTTCGGCTCCTGGTCGAACGTCTCCAAGGACATCACCCTGAAGCTCGGTCTCTTCGGACCCGCCTACCAGACCCAGGCCTTCAACAACTGGGGCTACAACTTCATCGTCGACCCCGTGGTCATCGGCCGCTCCAACTACAAGACCGGCGGCAGCCAGGTGGGCGTCTTCCTCCCCTCGGCCGACCTCGGCGCCGAAGTGGCCCTCAAGATCAACGGCGCGCTGACCACCACCGTGGGCGTGCTCCGCGGCGACGGCTACAAGAACGTCACCGGCTATTCTCCCGCCAGCGACTGCGTGGGCGACATGTGCAACACCGCCGTGGAACTCCAGTTCGACGTCAAGACGGGGATCTTCCTCGCCAGCTTCGGCTCCACGCTGCGCCCCCACCTCAACGACGAAGGCGACGACGCCGTCGAAGCGTCGCCCAACCTCCACGTCGGCGTGAAGACCGACCGTCTGCGCGCCGGCTACGAAGCGGCCGCCACCGTCGACCGCGGCGGCAAGGACGACGACGACAACCAGATCTTCAGCACCGGCCTCTACGGCGTCTTCGCCGTCGTCCCCGGCCTGGAAGCCATCGCCCGCGCCGAATACTTCTGCACCTCCGCCGACGACTCCTCCATCGGCCGCGGCTTCGTCGGCGTCGGCTTCCTGCCCGCCAAGAAGTTCAAGATCGTGCTGCACTACGACCTCGAAGGCCGCTTCATGACCAACGAAGCCTACTGGCACACCGCCGGCCTGGCCTCGGAATTCTCGTTCTAGGAAGAT
>CADBQJ010000109.1 GCA_902796785.1 Fibrobacter succinogenes | reverse complement strand
TAAAAATGATAGTTATCTAATAATACAATAAATTCTCCGCAACGAACGAAAAAGAGCTCCTCTCCGGAGCCCTTTCCCATTCTACGCGTAGCGGATTATCCGCACTAATCCCTAATCCCTGATCCCTAATCCCTAGACGCAACCCACTCCCGCAGTTCCCCGATCGTGCACCACGAACGGCGCATGCCGTAGGGGACGCGGCCAAGCTGGCGCATCCTGCGCCCGGTGGCCTCGGCGAAGGTCTGCCGGTGGGTGAGGAACTGCCCCCAGAAGCCGAGGTGGTCCTCGGTGTCGTAGCGCGGCTCGGTCGCCCGCTCCAGCCAGACCGGCGGCAGGTGGCGCGTCCACCCCTCGAAGGAGTTGAGCCACGAGTCGCAGGTGATCTCCTTCGCTCCCAGCCTGCGCTCGGCGTCGTCGGCCAGCTTGAGCAGGCAGCGGTCCACGTAGCCGGGCTCGGCGATGAACGACTTCGGGTAGAGGTTGTTGGCGATATGGAAGTCCACCCGCGCGTTCCCCTCCTTCCAGAGCCGTTCGGGGAAGTAGAGGCAGGAGTCCTTGTACTGGTGGAAGATGCGCCCTTCGTGGAGGTCGGCCAGGTCGCGCTCCACCCGCCCGGGCAGCAGCGGGGCGACCCGGGGCATGGCGCGCGCCTCGAACTCCTCGGCGGAGCCGCACTCCCCGGCCAGGGCGGCCAGCTCGCGCTTGAGCCGCTGCCAGGGCTCGCTCAGCTCGGGGCGCATCACGTCGAAAATCTCGCCGTCGTGCAGCTCGGTCCGCCGGTAGACGTCCACGCGGGTCTCCAGGACCGTCCCAAAGCTCTCCTCGGGGTGCTCCGAAGCCCATTTCCAGGCCCACCAGAGCATCAACGAGACGCTTTTCTCCAGCATTTCGAGGTGTTCGGGGGCCGTTTTCAGGTCGAATCGCTCTTGTTTCACGGCAAAAGGCTAGAAAATTCTATACTTGAGCGCCGCGGAGTGTAGCTCAGCCTGGTAGAGCGTTTCGTTCGGGACGAAAAGGTCGCTGGTTCGAATCCAGTCACTCCGATTGACCAAGGCTCGCCAAAAACGAGCCTTTTGCGTATTCAGGGAAAGATCATGACGCTCGTCGTGCCCGACAACCACCGGATCAAGGCGCGCCTGGAGAGCCTGGGCGTGGACTGCGTGGAGCGTTCCGTCGCCGAGTCGATGAAGATCCGCCCGCTGCGCATCGGCATCCTCAACATCATGCCCAAGGCGCAGGAGTACGAGGTGAACCTCCTGGAGCCGCTCGGCCGCCCGATTCTCCAGATCGAGCCGGTCTGGATCCGGCTGAAGACCCACGTCTACCGCAGCACGCCGCACAGCCACCTCGACTCGCTCTACGTGACGTTCGAGGAGGCGGCGGAGAAGGGGCTCGACGGACTGATCGTCACCGGGGCGCCCGTGGAGCTGATGGACTACGAGCAGGTCTGGTACTGGGACGAGCTCGAAAGAATCGTCTCGTGGGCGCAGGAGCGCCGCGTCTCCACGCTCGGCATCTGCTGGGGCGGGCTCGCCCTCGCCGGGCACCTCGGCATCGGCAAGACCATCTACCCGCGCAAGATCTTCGGCGTCTACCGCCTGAAGAACCTCGACCCGCACAGCCTGATGACCGCCGGCCTGGACGACGTCTTCGACAGCCCGCAGAGCCGCTTCGCCGGAATCGACGACGCGGCGCTCGAGGCGGCGCGCGACGCCGGGAAGCTGAACCTGCTGGCCTGGAGCAAGGAGACCGGATACGTGATCTTCGAGACGCCCGACCACGGGCTGGTGATGCACCTCGGCCACCCCGAGTACATCAAGCGCCGCCTGGTGGACGAGACCCTGCGCGACCGCAGGAAGGGCCGCACCGACGTCTCCGATCCGGTCAACTTCGACCTGGAGCGCCCGCGCAACACCTGGCGCGCCCACCGCAACGCCTTCTTCTCCTCCTGGGTGAAGATGGTCTACCGCAAGGCGCTGGGCATCGAGGCCTGATCAGCGCCGTCCGCGGCGGTCCGCGCCGCGGTTCCCCCGCCCGAATCCGTTCCGCCCGTCCGGCGCGCCGCCGGCACGGCTTCCCCCGAAGCGCGGTCTCCCCTCCGCGCGCGGGGCCGCGCCGCGCGGAGCGGGGTTCCGTCCCGCGATCCGCAGCCAGGTCTCCCGCTCCGCGCGGCGCGCGGTTTCGCCCTTCGGCACGGGAATCGGCTGGAAGGTCTCGGGATCGAGCCCGCTGTACCAGATCGCGGTGGAGAGCGTGCCGGGCGTGGGGGTGAAGTCCTGGAGCTGCTCCACGACGAGCCCGCAGTCGCGCATGGCGCGCGCCGCGCGTTCGGCGCTCTCGATCGTGGCGCCGGGGTGCGCGGAGATGACGTAGGGGGTGAACTCGGCCCGGCGCCCCGCGCGGCGCGCGGCCTCCCGCGCGGTCTCCAGGAACTTCGGAAGGAGCGCGGAGCTGCGCTTGCGCATCAGCCGCAGCACGGCGGGATCCTGGTGCTCGGGCGCGATCTTCAGCCGCCCCGGCGTGTGGTCGAGCAGCAGCTTCTCGAGCAGCTTGGGCTGGCGCAGCAGGAGTTCCATCCGCAGCCCCGACGAGACGAAGAGGTGCTTGACCTTCGGAATCGCGGCGATCCGCTCCAGCAGCCGGAGGAACCGCTCGCCGCCGCGGTGGTCGAGCGAGGGGCAGACGTCCGGCTCCAGGCAGAAGTGGCGCCTGCAGGTCTCCGAACGCGGGCAGTCCGCGCCGTAGAGGTTCGCGGTGGGGCCGCCCACGTCGCTGATGGTCCCCTTGAACCCCGGCGCGGAGGCGATCCTCTCCGCCTCGCGCAGGATCGACGCCTCCGTGCGGCTGACGATCCGGGGCCCCTGGTGGCGCGTGATGGCGCAGAAGGAGCAGTTGCCCGGGCAGCCGCGCACCGCGGTCACCGAGGTCTCGATCATCCGGAACGCGGGGACGTCGCCCGCGGAGGGGTGGGGTTTTCGCAGATACGGAAGTTCGGCCACCTCGTCCAGCTCCTCCGGCGTCAGCGGCTCGGAGGCGGGGTGCTGCACGACCCACTGCCCCTGCTGCAGCTGCGCGATCGTCTCGCGGAGCGCGGGCGCGCGGGAGCTGCGGTCCACGGCCAGCTCGGCGCGCAGGAACTCCGCCCTGTCGCGCGAGATCGCCTCCCACGACGGGAG
>CADBQJ010000108.1 GCA_902796785.1 Fibrobacter succinogenes | reverse complement strand
GGCATCGAGGCCATCGACACGCTCCCCGTCCACGAATGGGACGTCCCCGAGCCGGAGGTCTCCCCCTTCCTCGCGCTCCCGCTGGCGGCCTTCACCCCCGGCGGCGGCCACTACGCCACCAAGCGGTACGTCCGCGGCGGCTTCCTCACCGCCCTCCAGCTCTACCTGGCCACCGAGATCTTCGTCAACAACGACGTCCGGTGCGACAAGCACCGCAAGATCGCCCGGAGCTCGCGCGGCCGCATCGAGGACCTCGCCGACAGCATCTCGGCGGGCGGCGTCGACTCGCCCGAAACCGAGATCTGGAAGGACTCCCTGCGCGGGGAGCTGCGGCTCTACCGCCAGGCCAACGACGCCATCGTGGAGGAACGCGGGCTGCGCAACAGCCAGATCGCCTGGATGGCGGGGCTCCAGCTCTACGGCCTGATGGACGTCTTCGGGATCCTCCGCCACGCCAAGGGGCGCGCCGACGACAGGAAGTCCATCGCGGCCACGGTGGTCTGGTCGGCGCTGGTTCCCGGCTCGGGCCAGATCCGCAACGGCGAATGGGGCAAGGCCGGCCTGCTCTACATGGCCTTCATCGGCTCCGCCGTCTCGTTCGACGAACGGCAGAAGTGCGTCAACTGGTACCGCCAGCGGCTGCGCGTGGCGCGGGCCGAGTCCTCCGACGAGGTCTCCGACCTCGAGGAGCGGCTCTCCTTCTTCCGGAAGAAGCGCAACCAGTACGTCTGGGGGCCGATTCTCTTCTACCTCTACTCCATCGGCGACGCCGTGGTCGACGCGCTGCTGCACGACTTCGACAGCCCCGACCACCTGGCCTTCGCCCCCGAACTCGACCCGCTCGGCGAATCGTTCGGGATGAAGCTCGCCCTCGACTTCTGACCGGCCCTAGGAGCCGGAGAGGTAGCGCTCGGCGTCGAGCGCGGCCTTGGCGCCCGATCCCGCGGCGACGATCGCCTGGCGGTACTTCGGGTCCTGCACGTCGCCCGCGGCGAAGACGCCCGCCACGCTGGTGACGCCCGTCCCGGGCTTGGTGATGACGTAGCCGGCCTCGTTCAGCTCCAGCTGCCCGGCGAGGAAGTCGGTGTTGGGCTTGTGGCCGATGCCGTAGAAGAGCCCCGCGGCCTCCACGGCGCTCTCGGCGCCGGTCTGGACGTCCTTCAGGACGACCCGTTCCAGGAACCTGTCCCCCTCGGCGCGGACGACCGTGCTGTTCATCACGGGCTTGACCTTGGGGTTGTCGCGCAGCTTCTTCTGCATGGCGCCGGAGGCCCGGAAGGCGTCGCGGCGGTGGACCAGCAGCACTTCGGAGCCGAACTTGGTGAGGTAGAGCGCCTCTTCGATGGCGGAGTCGCCGCCGCCCACGACCACGAGCCGCTTGTCCCGGAAGATCGGGAGCGCCCCGTCGCAGACCGCGCAGGCCGAGATGCCCCGCTGCCAGAATTGTTCCTCGTTTTCCACGCCCAGGCGGCGGGCGATGGCGCCCGTGGCCACGATCAGCGCGCGGGTCCTGACCGTTTCGCCCGATTCGGAGGTGACGACGAAGGGGCGTTGCGACAGGTCGACCGAGACCACGGTTTCGGTCACCAGGCGGGCGCCGCAGCGCTCGGCCTGCTCGCGCATGCGGGCCATCAGGTCGATCCCGCCGATCCCCTCGGGGAAGCCGGGGAAGTTCTCGATTTCGGTCGTGGTGGTCAGCTGGCCGCCCGCGGCGATCCCGCCGGCCATGAACCCTTCGAACATCAGCGGCTCCAGCATGGCGCGCGCGCAGTAGATCGCGGCGGTGTGGCCCGCGGGGCCGGAGCCCACGATGACGACGTTCTCGACTTTTTCCTCGGCCATGGCTGCTCCTTTCGAGGCGTTTGAAAGCTTTCAATCTAACAACGGAACGAGCCGCCCGCCCCTCCTTTTTCCTATTTTTACCCAATCATTCCACCGGGAGTCGCGCATGAGCTCTATTCTCGACCTGAACGGCGAATGGGACGTCGTTTTCGACACCTCCAACTGCGGCATCGAGCAGCGCTGGTACGCCAACAAGCCCGAAAACACCCAGAAAGCGACCGTCCCCCACACCTGGGAGCAGGCGTTCGGCAAGTACTCCGGCTCGATCTGCTTCTACTACCGCCGTTTCAGCCTGACGACCGACGTCCCGGCCAAGCGCGTCTTCCTCCGCTTCGAGCGGAGCTTCTTCCACACCACCGTCTGGCTGAACGGCCGCCTGGTGAACGAGAACATGGGCGGGCACCACCCCTTCGTCTTCGACGTGAGCAAGCTGGTGCAGAACGGCGAGAACGAGCTCTGCGTCCGCGTGGCCTCCGAATCGGCCAACCGCATCAACGGCGTCCCGGTCAACGAGCTCCCCGTCGGCCTCCCCTTCCAGCAGCGCCCCTTCGGCGGCCTCTGGGGCGGCGTCGAGCTGATCGAGGGCGGCAAGGCCTGCCTGATGGGGCTGAGCGTCACCCCCGACCTGGACAACGGCCAGGTGCGCGCCACGCTCCAGTTCTCCAACCCGCGCAACTACAAGGCCAAGCTGCTCTTCGCGCTCACCCGGCCCGACAGGAGCACCTCGCACTTCGTCAAGGAAGTGACCCTCGACAAGGAGAACATCTCCCTGACGGTCACGCTCCAGGTGAAGGACCCGCAGTCCTGGAGCCCCGAGAACCCGCGGCTCTACAAGCTCGAGGTGCTGCTCGACCGCGCCTTCGCCGTCTCCACCCGCTTCGGCTTCCGCAAGTTCGACATCGTCCGCGGCGAGTACTACTTCAACGACGTCCCCACCCGCATCCAGGGGATCGTCTACAACCAGAGCCACCCGGTCACCGGCGGCTTCGCCGGCGTCGACGAGGTGCGCGAGGACCTGAAGAACATCCAGAAGGCCGGCTTCAACGTCATCCGCTCCGGCGGCGCGCCGCTGGACGACTCGGTGCTCGACCTCTGCGACGAGCTGGGGCTGTGGGTCTGGCAGGAGCTGCCGGTCCACAACATGAAGAACTCCGCCGTCGGCCTCCAGGTGACCAACGACCTCATCGCCGCGCTGGTGCCGCGGCAGCGCAACCATCCCTCGCTCGCCGCCTGGGTGATCGGCGCCGAAAACGGCTCGCTGGTCCTCAACAACGGCACCAAGCTCCTCTCCGCGCTGACCAAGTACGACGACGCCCACCCGGCGCTCTCCAACCTCAACAGCGTCTACCTCGACAACGAGGACAACTTCTCGCAGGACGCCGGCAAGGTGCTGGGCGTGACCGAGGAGAAGAACGCCGCCTTCAACAGCCACCGCGTGAACCCCACGATGAACTTCTCGCGCGACCTGGCCGGGTTCTTCTCCACCTACTGGGAGGAGGGCTCCGACCCCAGCGCGGTGGACGACCCCACCCTGGCCGCCTCCCACTTCTTCCGCGACGTCTACGGCGAGATGCAGCGGGAGAACAACGGCGGGCGCGTGCTGGTCAACCTCTCCTTCCACACCATGCTCCCCGACCTCGCCGACGTGCTCTCGCGCTACGGCAAGGCCAAGACGCTCGAAAACGGCCGCAAGCTGGCCGCGCTCTCGAAGGAGCTCGACAAGTTCCTCTCGGGCAAGCTGCAGAAGAGCGTCTGGTCGGGCGCCGACGACTTCCGCGAAAACGTCAACCGCGTCAGCCTGCGCGCCTCGCGCGAACGGGTCGACACGATGATGTCGAGCCGCCAGGTCAACGGCTACTTCCTCGACTGCTGGGCCGACACCAACACCCTCTTCAACGGCGTGGTCGACGAGTTCCGCCGCCTGAAGGTCGACGTCGAGAAGCTCCGCAAGTTCAACGCCCCCTCGCGCCTGCTGGTCACCGGCATCGACCGCCTGCTGGCCGCCGGCGCCCCCATCACGGCCCACGTCAGCCTGATGAACGGCACCCGCATGAACGACGCGCGGCTCGAAGTGGAGCTGCTCGACGCCAAGGGCAAGAAGCTGCGCTCCACGAGCGTCCGCCTGGAGCCCAAGGGGCTGCTCTGCCCCGTGGAGATGCCCTCGATGAAGGCGCCCGCCAAGCCCGGCGCCTACAGCCTGCGCTTCAACCTCTACGGCGAGCGCAACGCCCTCGTCTACCAGACCACCAAGGAGCTGGTCGCCCTGCCGCCGGTCAAGCCGCAGGACCTCAAGCTGGCCTTCCTCGACGAGATGGACGACGCGGCGCGCCTCCAGGCCCTCTCGGGCAAGGCGACGCTGATCGCCTCCAAGCCCGCGCTCTGGGACGACGCCTTCCGCGCCAAGGTGGTCGACGCCGTCCGCAAGGGCCGCACGCTGGTCCTCTCCGCGCTGATGCCGCACCAGCTGGGGGCGGTCAACACGCTCGGAATCGTCCCCGAACAGCTCAAGCTGGCCGTCTCCACCGGCGCCAAGACCTCCGCCTGGCACTACTGGGGCAAGAACCGCCTCTTCGCCGACTTCGGCGACCGCCGCGTGGGCGACATCGCCTTCGGCGACGTGCTGCCGATCTACTCCTACGAGTCCACCTCGGCGGGAGAGGTCCTGGCCGGCTGCGCCTCCGTCACCGAGAACGGCGAGCTCCGCTCGTGGGACGACGTGGTGGAATACGCCGTGGGCAAGGGCAAGGTGATCCTCCACCAGTACCGCCTGCTCGGCGCGCGCAAGAACAGCACGCTCGCCTGCACCCTCCTGAACTACCTCTAAGGGCAAACCAAAAAGCGGACAAAAAAAGCTGGACGCCAGTCCAGCTCCGCTCCTTCCCGTTCGGAGAAATCCGAACGGGCATTCTTCAAACTAATCCTTCGTCGTCTCGTTGATCAGGACGATCGTGTAGACCACGCTGATCACCGCCGTGATGATCGTGGCCCAGTCCTTGATGTACTCGATGGTCGCCTTGTCGAGGCGGATGAAGTCGCCCGGGGCGACGGGCTCGTCGATCGAGGAGACGGTCTTCTCCTCGCCGGTGGCCTTGATCACCTTCACGCGCTTCACGTCGGCGGCGACGATCACCACGCCGGCGGCCTTCAGGTAGTCCACCACCTTCCAGCTCGGCTGGTAGGGAAGCGCGCCGGAATGCGCCACGGCGCCGCCCACGTAGACGTCGCTTCCCGCGCCGCCTTCCATCTCGATCCGGTCGCCGGGAGCGGCCTTCCGGGTCCCGATCTCGGCGAAGTCGACCATTTCGACCTTGCCATCCGCGTGCGTCACCCGCACGGCCCTGGCGTCGCTCGGGCGGCCCAGCTCGCCGGCCCAGGTCAGGTAGTCCGCGAGGACCAGGGATTCGTCCCACGCGGCGTTGACCACGCCGCCGCCCTGCACACCGACCAGCACCTGGGGCTTGGAGCGGTCGACCCACGGCACGAAGACGCGGTCGCCCTGCTGCAGCACGGGGTCCTGGGAAAGGTCGCCCGTGCGCTGCGCGACGAGGATGTCGTAGCTCTTCGTCTCGTCGCCGCGCCGGATCTCGACGCGATGGTCGTCGGCGGCGCCCACGGTGCCGCCCGCCAGGGCGACGGCCCCGCTCAGGCGCATGCCCCAGTTCACGCGAAGGGTCTGCGGATGCGCCACGGCGCCCGAGACCGGAATCGCCAGCTGCTTCAGCTTGGAGAGCGAGACGAAGCAGTACTCCTTGCGGTACTTGGCGGAAAGCGCCTCGACGATCTTCGCCTTGGCCTCGCCGAAGGTCATGCCGCCCGCGCGGATCGCGCCGAGCTCCTCCAGCGTGATCGAGCCGTCGGGCCCGACCTGCACCACGTAGTTGTGGTTTTCCACGAAAACGTCGAGGAAGTCGCCCGGTCCGAGCACGTAGTCGTCGCCCACCGCCTCTTCCATGGCGATCGGCTCGAGCGACTGCGTCGCGATGACCGGCTTGTCCTGCGGGAGGGCGGCGGTTCCGGTCTGCGCGAAGAGGGCCGCCGGAAGCAGCGCCGCGAAAAGCAGGGCCGGAAGGAGGGCCCCGAGGCGCGGGAGGGTGGATTTCGTCGGATTCATTCTCCCCGAAATATACCTTTGTTTAAATGGCGAGCCCTCTTTTCTAGTTTGGGGGCATGATCGCCGCCATGCGCCGTTTCCGCCCGCTCTGGGCGCTCCTTCCGCTGCTCTGCGCCGCGCCGTCGGCCGCCGAGACGGTGCTGGAGCGCGACTTCTCCCCCGCCCCCGGCCGCCTGGAGGCGCGTCCCGTGGGCAAGGCCGCCTTCCTCGTGGAGATCGGCGACCGGTTCGGGATGGGCGACCTCTCCCTGAACGACGACGCGCTGAGCGCCGCGCGGGCCCAGGACCTCACCCCGTTCGAGGGGAAGGAGGGAGCCGCCGGGCTGAACTCGGCCTTCCTGCGCCTCTCGACCGAGGGACGGCTGAGCGAAAGCTTCTCGTTCGAGGCCTCGATCCGGATCCACAACGACCTCTCCTCCGACGACCTCGACACCTCGAACTACCAGGCCTACCAGGGGCTCCCCTTCAACGTGCAGGAGGACAACCGCCGCACGTGGGACGTCTTCACCGGCGTGGCCCGCTGGCGCGGCTCCTTCTTCCGGCTGCAGGCCGGCGTGGACTACCTCTCCGCGGGGCCGGCCGAGCGCAACCCCCTGGTGCTGGGCGGGCGCGAACTCCCCTGGCGTCCCTGGCAGCACGGCTCCTCGGCGATCGCCGAACGAGCCCCGATGCTCCACGGCGCCTTCTCGATGTTCATGGGGCCGTTCGTCTACACGCAGATCCTCGGCTCGCTGCGCCACACCACCGGTTACGAGAAGTACATCCACTACCACCGGCTCCAGGCTGGCTCCGAACGGTGGTCCTTCGCCGTGGGCGAGGCGGTCGTCTACGGATCCACCCCCACGACCGCCGGACAGGAATACCCCGACTCCTCCGACCGGTCGATGGAATGGGGCTACGCGCTCCCCTTCGTCCCCTACTACTTCGCGGAGCACTACCTGGGCGACCGCGACAACGCCATGCTCTTCGCCGACTTCTCGGTCCGGCCGATCCGCCACAGGGCCTTCGACGGGCTGGAGTTCTACGGGGAGTTCGCCATCGACGACCTCAAGTCGCCCGGCGACCTCTTCAAGAACTGGTGGGGCAACAAGTGGGCCGTCACGGCCGGCGTGCGCCACCGCCTGCGGGGCGGACGGATTCCCTGGGGCTGGGGCTGGGAGTTCACGCAGATCGAGCCGTGGGTCTACACGCACGCCAAGGGGGCCGCCTACGACGATTCGCACTACGGCTTCCCGCTCGGGAGCGACCTGGGGCCCAACGCGCGCGAGCACTGGATGCACGTCGACGTCGAGCCCGCGCCCGTCGGCAAGCTGAGCCTGGGCTTCTCCACGGTCTGGAAGGGATTCGACCGCGGCTCCTCCGTCTCGGACCTCCACAGCTACCTGATCGACGGCAACGGAAAGTCGACCCTCTCCCCCTCGGCGCGGGCCCACTGGAGCGAAGCCACGCTCGGCTGGTCGCGCCTCTTCCCGCTCGGCGTCACCGCGGAGCTCGAAGGCGGATGGCTCTTCGGCGACGCGGAAGGCTTCCGGATCCGCGGCGAAGCGAAGGTGCCGCTTAGAATCAGTCGTTAGTGGTCAGGGATCAGGGATCAGTGCGTACGATCCCTTCGGCGCAAAAAAAAAGACTCCCTCGCGGGAGCCTTTCTTTTTCGACTTTCGCGTAGCGGATTATTCCACTAATCCCTAATCCCTAATCCCTGATCCCTGATCCCTGATCCCTAAAACGCATTGTAGAGCACGCCGACGCCAAGGCCGCTCACGTCGTAGTCGATGTAGTCGTTGTGCTTGGTGGTCGTGTAGTGGGCGTCGAGGACGATGGACCAGTTTTCGGTGAACTGGTAGCCGAGGTAGGATTTGAGGCCGAAGCCAAACGAGCCGCCGTAGCCCTCTTCCGTTTCGATGACGAAGGAGGTGCCGATGCGGGCACCCACGACGAACTTGTTCATCTTCGCGTTGATCGAGGGCCCCCAAAGCATCAGAAGACCCGTGTCGTCCATGTTGCCCACTTCGATGCTCTGCGCCCAGAAGTTCGCGCCGAAGCCGATCGCGGCCGCGCCCGCGGAGTCGTTCTTGACCGGGAAGCCGACGTCGAAGCCGAAATGCATCGCCGGGCCGGCCTGGTCGGCGAGCGTGGCGCTGCCGCCGTCGTCGTAGGAGGCGGTCCAGGCCTGGGCTCCGAGGCCGGCGGTAAAGGCTGCGTACACGCCGGCGGCCGAAGCGCAAGTCGCGGCGATGGCGACAATGGCGAGAATCTTTCCGAATTTCATCCTTCTCTCCTTTTGAGGTTGTTGACGAAAAGCTAGCACTTTTCGCAATCGCCTTCGGCGCAAAAAAAAAAGACTCCCTCTCCGGAGCCCTTCTTTTTTCAACTTGCGCGCAGCGGATTATTCCGCTAATCCCTAATTCCTAAGACCTAATCCCTAAAAGGTACCGCCTTCTCGATGTCATCCAGGCCAAGGGCGAGCATGACGAGCCGGTCGAGGCCGAGCGCGACGCCCGCGCATTCGGGCATGCCCGCCTCGAGGGCGGCCAGGAAGGCCTCGTCGCGGACGGGTGGGCGCTTTCCGAGCGCGCGGCGCCGCGCCGCCTCTTCTTCGAAGCGGCGGCGCTGTTCCGCGGCGTCGGTCAGCTCGACGTAGCCGTTGCAGAGCTCGACGCCGCGGACGTAGAGCTCGAACCGCAGCCCGACAAGCCGGCCGCGCGAGTCCCGCTCGATCTTCGCGAGCGCGGCCTGGGACGCCGGCCACTCGGTCAGGAACTCGGGCCCGTCGGCCCCCAGGCGCGGGGCGACCACGGTCCCGTGCAGCCAGTGCAGGCG
>CADBQJ010000107.1 GCA_902796785.1 Fibrobacter succinogenes | reverse complement strand
TCCGGGTTCAAGGCCGAGGACATCCCCTACCACCTGGTGACCCACATCCTCTACGCCTTCTACAAGACCAACCCCAACGGCGACCTCTTCAACTCCGACCCGACCGACGAGGCCAACCTCCGCGCCCTGATCGACTCGTGCCGCGCCAACAACGTCACGATCTTCCTCTCGATCGGCGGCGCCGACCAGTCCGACGGCTTCAGCGAACTGGCCCGCAAGCCCGAGACCCGGAAGAACTTCGTGGACAACATCGTGAAGCTGGCCGACAGCCACGGCTTCGACGGCTTCGACATCGACTGGGAATATCCGCACGAAGCTCCCGGCGCCGACCCCGAGAAGACCTTCCCCGGCGCGCCCGGCGTGGACCCCGTCTACGGCAACGACGACGCCGACACCCGCTGGGCCGAGCTCTTCTTCCTCGACCTGCGCAAGGGGCTCGACGAATACAACAAGCGCACCGGCAAGCACGTGCTGCTCACCGCCGCCGTCCCCGGCTCCGACTACTGGGCCCGCTGGACCACCGACGCCAGCTACAAGGCGCTCGACCTGCTGATGGTGATGAGCTACGACTTCATGGGCACCTGGGAGAAGCGCGTGAAGTGCAACGCCTCCACCAAGCAGGGCTGGGAGATCGTCAAGTACTACGAATCGCGCGGCATCCCGAAGGAACGCCTGGTGCAGGGCCTGGCCTTCTACGGCAAGTCGTTCAACGAACGCAAGGACCCCCGCACCGGCAAGGCGCTCCCGCTGCAGCTGGGCGGCGAGTTCGACGGCACCGGCTCCGGCTCCGGCGGCACCCACTACTGGAGCAAGCTGCTCGACCAGCTGAAGATCGCCAAGTACGAGGTGACCTTCGACGAGGACCTGGGCTGCGAATACGCCGTCGGCAACCAGGAGATCATCGTCTTCAACGGCACCAAGTCGATGCAGCACACGGTCCGCTCCGTGCGCGAACGGGCCGACGAGGGCTACCCGGGCGTGATGTACTGGGACATGCTCGGCGACGCCGGCGTGCCCGACTCGCTCAGCCTGCTGATCGCCGTGCACAACGAGCTCTACCAGACGCACGCCTCCAAGAAGGGGCGGATGTAGTTCGGCTTCCGGATTCGAAGAGAGAAGGGCGCCCCGCGGCGCCCTTTTCGCATGCGCCGCGGGGCGGGCGCCTCACCGGAGCGCGCTGCGCCACCCGCCGCGCGAGACGACGAGGTGGTCGAGCACGTGGATCCCGAGCAGCTCGCCGGCCTCGACGAGGCGGCGGGTGGCGCGGACGTCCTGCTCGCTCGGCTCCGCGGAACCGCCCGGGTGGTTGTGCGCGAACGCCACGGCCACGGCGTTGTCGGCGATGGCGTGGCGGAAGGCCTCGCGCGGATGGACGGGCGACTGGTTGACCAGCCCGACGGTGATCTCGTGGCGGGCGATCACCTCGTGCGCGGAGTTGAGCGTGACGCAGACGAAGTGCTCCTGCGCCTCCCCCCTCAGGTCGTTGAAGAGCGAGGCCAGGTCGTCGCCGTCGCGCACGGCGAACCGCTCCACGCTCAGCAGCCGGCGGCGCGAGAACTCCAGGCAGGCGAGCAGCTGCGCGGCCCGGGCGCGCCCGATGCCGGGGATGGCCCGCAGTTCGTCCAGGGTCGGGATCGCCGCGCAAGAGCTCAGGTGGTCGGAAAGCTCCCTGGCGAGGGCGAAAACGTCCTTGCCGGCGCATCCATGGCCCAAAACGACGGCCAGAAGTTCCCAGTTCTCGAGTTTTCCCGCGCCGAAGCGCTCGATTTTCTCTCTCGGCAGGCGGGTTTCGCAGGGTTTTTCGTCGTGGACGGCCCGTTTGCGGCCGTTCAGCTCTGTTTTCATTCGAAATCCTTTATCCCTGCGGTCTAAAAAATAGCAAATCCGCGCCAAGAAGAGGATAAAATGGATTGACAGACGGGTTTCTCTTGTCTAGATTGAAAATCCGTCCGTCAAATCGGATGAAAAGGACCGTTTTATGAGTGAAACTGCATTGACCGGCGCGCAGGTTGTGGTGGAGGCGCTCAAACGCGAAGGCGTGGAGCACCTCTTCGCCTATCCGGGCGGGAACGCGATCCCCCTCTTCGACGCCCTCCTCGACTCCTCGATCGACACGATCCTGGTCCGCCACGAACAGGGCGCCGTCCACGCCGCCGACGGCTACGCGCGCGCCACGGGCAAGCCCGGCGTCGTCCTGGTCACCTCCGGCCCCGGCGCCACCAACACGCTGACGGGCATCTACACCGCGCACATGGACTCGGTCCCGCTGGTGATCATCTGCGGGCAGACCATCTCGCCGCTGCTGGGCAAGGACGCCTTCCAGGAGAGCGACATCTCCGGGATGAGCTTCGCCTGCGTGAAGTACTCCTATCTGGTGAAGGACCCGAACGACCTCCCCCGCGTGATGAAGGAGGCGTTCCGCATCGCCACCACCGGCCGTCCCGGCCCGGTCCTCATCGACCTGCCCAAGGACGTCGGCTCGCGGCCCTGCACCGCGCCGTTCGTGGACGAGGTGAAGCTGCCCGGCTACCGCGTCCCCTCCAAGGGCGACCCCGAGCGGATCCGCAAGGCGGCCGAGCTGCTCTCGAAGTCGAAGCGCCCCGTGCTGCTCGTGGGCCACGGCGCCGTCATCTCCGGCGCGTCGAAGCAGGTGGTCGAGCTGGCCGAGAAGCTGCAGGCCCCCGTGGTCAACACGCTGCTCGGGCTGGGGACGATCCCCGGCACGCACGAGCTCTCGCTGGGGATGCTCGGCATGCACGGCACCGCCTACGCCAACATGGCGGTGATGGAATGCGACCTGATCATGAGCGTCGGCTCGCGCTGGGACGACCGCATCACCGGCAAGCTGGACGAGTTCTGCCCGGGCGCCAAGGTGATCCACGTCGACATCGACCCCGCCGAGATCGGCAAGATCGTGCAGCCCGACGTCTCGATCGTGGGCGACGCCAAGACGGTGCTCGAGGAGCTGCTGCCGCTGGTCTCGAAGCTCGACACCGCGGCGTGGCTGAAGCAGGTGCAGGCCTGGAAGCGCAAGTACCCGCTGAAGTACCGCAAGCAGGGCGGCCTGCGCGTGCAGGCCGTGATCGACGAGCTCTACCGCCAGACCAGGGGCGAGGCGGTGGTGAGCACCGACGTGGGCCAGCACCAGATGTGGGCCGCGCAGTTCTACCGCTTCAAGAGCCCCCGGCAGTGCCTCACCTCCGGCGGCGCCGGCACGATGGGCTACGGCCTTCCCGCGGCGGTGGGCGCCGCGATCGGCGTGACCGACCGCGTCGTCTGCGCGATCGTGGGCGACGGCGGCTTCCAGATGACCGAGTTCGAGCTGGCCACGGCCGCCATCCGCAA
This sequence comes from Fibrobacter succinogenes, assembly GCA_902796785.1. Classification (GTDB taxonomy): domain Bacteria; phylum Fibrobacterota; class Fibrobacteria; order Fibrobacterales; family CADBQJ01; genus CADBQJ01. The sequence continues at coordinate 9,599 of CADBQJ010000107.1, read as the reverse complement.
GCTGCCGATCAAGATCCTGGTGATGGACAACAAGTACCTGGGCATGGTCCGCCAGTGGCAGGACATGTTCTTCGGCAAGCGCTACTCCAGCGTGGACATGACGGGCAACCCCGACTTCGTCAAGCTGGCCGAGGCCTACGGGATCAAGGGATTCCGCATCCGCCGCATGGCCGACATCTCGAAGACGCTGAAGAAGGCGCTGGCCTGGAACGAGGGGCCCGCGCTGATCCACTGCGAGGTGGAGAAGGAGGACAACGTCTTCCCGATGATCCCCGCCGGCGCCCCGTACCGCTCCATGCTGCTGGAGCGCCCGAAGGAACAGCTCGACAAGCCCGTAGGAGGCGCATGATGGAACCGAAGAACGCCCGACCCGCGCACGCGATCTCGCTCACCGTCGCCAACCGCCCCGGCGTGCTGGTGCGCGTGGCCCTGGTCTTCTCGCGCCGCGGCTTCAACATCGACTCGCTGGTGGTGTCGCCCTCGATCGACGGCGACTTCTCGCGGATGAACATCGTCGCGCACGGCGACCCGAAGGACCTGGGGCAGATCATCGCCCAGCTGGAGAAGCTGGTGGACGTGGTGAGCGCCAAGGACCACACGGGCGACGACATCGTGATGCGCGAGCTGGCGCTGATCAAGCTGCTCTGCGCCCCCGAGGAACGCACCGAGATCCTCCAGCTGGCCCAGCACTTCAAGGCCTCCACGGTCGACATGACCGAGAGCTCGATGACGCTGCAGGTGACCGGCGAGACGGAGAAGATCGACGCGATGACCGCGCTCTGCGCCCGCTACCACATGGTGGAGTTCATCCGCACCGGCAAGGTGATCGTCACCCGCGGGCCGGAAGCGACCTAGCGCCGGACCAGTTCGATCCCCTCCGGACGGAGAAGCACGAGGCGCTTTCGGAAGAGGGCGCCCGTCGCCTTCTTGAAGGTCTTCTTCGAGACGCCGAACCGTTCGTGGATCGCCTCCGGCGAGGAGTCGTCGCCGAAGGGGAGCGACCCGCCGTTCTCGCGCAGCGCCTTCAGCAGCTCGTCCTCGAAGTCGAAGACCTTGCCCGCGCCGGGGGCCTGGAGCCCCAGGTCGATCTTGCCGTCGTCGCGCACGCGCAGCACCCAGCCCTCGAGCCGTTCGCCGACCGAGACCTCGCGGAAGATCTCCGCGTGGTAGAGCACGCCGACGTGGCGGCCGTTCACCACGGCCTTGTATCCCAGGTCGGTCCGCTCGAAGAGGAGGAGGTCGACCTTGTCGCCCGCGCGGAGCTCGCCGGGGTCGGGGTCGAGGAAGCGGTGCAGCTTCGCGGAGGCCATCGCGCGGCCGGTGCGCTCGTCGATCAGGACGCGGACGACGACGGTCTCGCCCTCGCGGAGCGGACGGCGCTCCTCGCGGAAGGGGAGGAAGAGCCCGCGCGAGATCCCCCAGTCGAGGAAGACGCCCGCGGGGGCGACGGCGGCCACCCTGAGCGCGGCGAACTGGCCGACTTCGGCGAGCGGCGTCTCGGTGGTGGCCACGGGGCGGCCCTGGTCGTCGTGGTGGAGGAAGACCTCGATCTCGTCGCCCTCGGCGAGGTCCTTCGGCTCGTACTTGCGCGGAAGGAGCACTTCGCCCAGCTCCCCGGCGTCGAGGTAGGCGCCGAAGTCGACGAAGCGGAGCACCTTGAGCTTCGCGCGTTTCCCGATCTGTATCATCATTGCAAAAATAGACTCATCGGAAGGTCTCGAGCGAGGCGACCAGCGCCTCGGCGACCCGTTCCTGCTCTTCGGCGGAGATCGAGGCGGTCAGCGGCAGGCTGAGGACCTCGCGCGAGAGCCGCTCGGCGTTCGGGCACTCGGCGCCGGCGGCGAACCGGGCCCAGCAGGGCTGCGAGTGGAGCGGGGCGGAGTAGTAGACCGCCGTCCCCGCGCCGAGCTCCGCGAGCCGGGCGCGCAGCGCGTCGCGCCTGTCCGCGCCGTCCCTTCCCGGGAGGACGCGGACCGTGTACTGCGCCCAGACGGGGGATTCGCCCGCGGCCGCCGAGGGAAGCGCGATCCCGACGCGCTCGGCGGAGGGGCGCAGGAGCGCGTCGTAGCGCGCGGCGGCCGCGGCGCGCCGCTCCCGGAGCGATCCGAGCCGCCGGAACTTGACGCGCAGCAGCGCGGCCTGCATGGCGTCGAGGCGCGAGTTGAACCCGATCTCCTCGTGGCGGTCGCGCGCGTACTGCCCGTGGTTGCACAGGGCGCGGACGCGGGCGGCGGAGGCGGCGTCGGGGAGGAAGACCATGCCGCCGTCGCCGTAGCCGCCGAAGGGCTTGGTGGGGTAGAAGCTCGTGGCGGCGTAGGGGGAGGCGCCGCAGGAGGGGACGCCGTCCCGGAACGCGCCGAAGCTCTGGGCCGCGTCCTCCACGAGCGCGGCGCCGGGCGCCTCGGAGTCCAGGACCGCGGAGAGTTCGGCGCACGGCGCCGCGCGCCCGAAGAGCCCGACCGCGACGACGGCGCGCGCCCCGCGGAGGGCGGCGCGCGAGAGGGTCTCCGCGTCCATGCAGAAGGAGTCCGGGTCCACGTCGGCGAACCGCGGGACGCCGCCGGCGAGCGCCACGGCCTCGGCCGTCGCGCCGAAGGAGAAGGCGGGGACCGCGACGGCGTCCCCGGGACCGACGCCCGCGGCGCGGAGGGCGAGGACCAGGGCGTCCGTCCCGCTGGCGCAGGAGACCGCCTCGCGCCCGACGAAGGCCCCGAGCTCGCGCTCCAGCGCCTCCACCTCGGGGCCGCCGATCCACCGTCCGGAGAGGAACGACTCGCGGAGCGCGTCGAGGAGCTCCCCGCGGAACTCCTCGTCGTCTCGCTGGATGGCGCCGAACGGGATCTTCACGGCGGGCAAAATAGAATTTATGTGTCTATCATTGTCCGGAGAGGCGGAGAGGGCGGAACGGAGGGACCGCCGATGCGGAAAGGAACGTCGTTCGCGAAACCCCTGGCCGTCGCCTTCTGCGCGCCGGCGCTTTTCGCCGTCCTCCTCTCCTGCGCCTCCGCCCCCGCGGACGGCGGGCGGGCCCGGGCCCCGGCGGCGGTCCTTCCCGACCCCGCGGAGACGCTGCGCGCCGCCACGCGCTTCTACGGCGCCCAGCGGAGCGGCACCCTCGACAACTGGCTCCTGGCGCAGTACCCGCCCGAGCTGCGCGCCCCCTGCTTCACGCGCGACGGCGAGTCGCTGCGGGAGGGGCTGGACCTCTCCGGCGGGTGGCACGACGCGGGCGACTTCATCAAGTTCACGCTGACCACCGCCTATTCCGCGCACGCGCTCCTGAAGTCCTGGGACGCCTTCCCCGCGGCGCACGCCGACCTCTACGGGCCGGACGGATCGTCCGGACCGGACGGAATCCCCGACGTGCTGAACGAGGCGAAGTGGGGGCTGGACTGGCTGCTGAAGATCCACCTGGACTCCGCCGCGCTGGTCAGCCAGATCGGCGACCGCACCGACCACGAAACGCCCGGGACCTGCCCGGCGCGCGCCGACATGAGCCCCGTCTCCGGCGGCGAGCCGCGCCCGGTCTGGTTCGGCGACACGCGCGACGACCCCTCCCGCGTGAAGGCCGACCTGCTGGGGATGACGGCCGCCGCGCTCGCGCTGGCCGGAAGGCTCTACGCCCCCTACGACTCCGTCTACGCGCGGGCCTGCGTGGCCCACGCGCGCCAGCTCTACGCGACGGCGGTCGACCGTCCCGGGACGACTCCCTCCCCGAACGGCGAGACCTTCTACGTCAAGCGCGGCTGGGAGGACGACCTGCTCTGCGGCGCGGTCGAGCTCTTCCGCGCGACCGGCGAGCGGAACTACCTCTCCGACGCCCTCGAGGCGGACCGCCGGCTGGGCGACCACGGATGGGTCGTGGACTGGGGGCAGCACGCGGACTTCTGCCGCCATTCGCTCGCCGTGTCGGACTCGCTGGGGCGGCTGGCCGGCGAGGGGAACTGGGGCCGCGCGGTCGCGCGCTACCGGACGAAGGTCTCGGACGCGCCCGAGGTCGCCGGGCTGGCCTTCTTCGGCGAGTGGGGCTCGCTCCGCTACGCGATGAACGCCGCCTTCAGCTCCGCGCTCTACGCCTCCGTCTACGGCGACTCCGCGGCGGCTTCGTTCGCCGAGCGGCAGTGGGACTGGGCGCTGGGCGACAACCCCTACGGCCATTCCTTCGTGGTCGGCGTGGGGACGAATCCCCCGAAGGCGCCGCACCACAAGAACGCCTTCGGCGAGCGTCGCTGGGCCTCGCCGTCCGACACCTCGCGCTATCCGCTCGTCGGGGCGCTGGTGGGCGGACCCCACCTGCGGACCTACTCCGATCCGTGGATGACCTCGCCGCCGGGCTGGCGCGACGCGATGAACGACTACGTGGGAAACGAGGTCTCGATCGACTACAACGCCGGGCTGGTGGGGACGAGCGCCTTCGTGGCGCTGCGGCGCGGAAGTCCGGCGAAGGCCGGAGAATAGAGCGAAGGGCGGCGAAGGGGCCGCCCTCTTTCTTTTCGCAGATACGAAAAATCAGCGGCGGAGGCCGATCCTCCAGACGAGGTCGGCGCTCAGCTCCAGCCCGTCGACCGCGGGCTGCCCGATCTCGCCCTTGCGGAGGATCGAGGTCCAGACCGCGCCCACGCGGCCGCGGAGGTCCGGGCGGGCCAGCTGGCGCCAGAGGTCGGCCTGCAGCCAGAGCTCGTGGCGCTCGCTCCCCTCGAGCGGGGATTCGGGCGCGTTCCGCCAGTCGTAGTCGGGGCGGGAGTTCCAGGCGCCGGTGCGCAGCCAGCCGACGACGCCCCGCGCCTCCCAGCGTCCGCGCTTCCAGTCCAGGTCGAGCCAGAGGTCGCTGACGTCGGAGCCGCGCCAGTAGCCCAGCGGCGCGTCCACGACCCAGGTGTCGGCGAACCCGGTGTCGGCGTAGGTCTTCGAATGGCGGTCGCGGTAGTTGCTCCGCCAGTGGCGCCGCGCGGTCAGTTCGCCGAGCGGAAGGGCGAAGCGGCCGTAGAGCGGGTCGACCGCGATCCACTCCGCGCGCGCCGAGAGCTCGTGCCCGCCGATGTTCCCGGCCAGCGTCCAGCCCGCGAGCCACGCGCCCACCGTGGGCTGCGTCGCCCCGTCTTCGTTGACGTCGTCGACCGCGTACTCGCCGTAGAGCGTCCCGACGACGGGGAGGTCGACGGCCAGGTCGACCGTGGTGAAGGAGTTGCCGAAGCCGTCGCCGTACTCGTTGTGCCAGCAGGCCAGCGGGCTCAGGTCGCGCAGCTCGGGCGTCTTCCCGCCGACCATCAGGTTCTCCTGGAGGCCGAAGGCGACGCGCCCGAAGGCCAGGTCGACCCGGTGGAAGGCGTAGGTCTTGTAGGGCTCGCCGTAGAGCCGCCCGCGCTGGTTGTCGATCGGGGCGGTCTCGCGCTGGCGCAGCGCCTCGGAGCCGGCGGAGTCGGTGTAGCCGGGCGTTCCCGAGAGCCACGGGTCGAGCGCGGCGACGTAGAAGGTGTAGCGGCTCCGCCTTCCCGAGGAGGCGGGCTCCGGCGCGAGGTCCAGCGTCGCGCGGAAGGCGTCGAGCGTCCCCGCGCCCGAGAGGGTGACGCCGCGTTCGGGGCTGGGGCCCGCGGTCTGCTCGAACCGCCCGACGCGGAGGGCGAACGGGCCGTATCCCGCCTCGACGTAGCCGAGGTCCGGGACGTTGATGTCCACCTCGCCGGCGCCCAGGGGCAGGTTGTGCGCCGCGCCGTCGTCGATCCACGCCTCGTAGTCGCGCTTGAGCCCGATCTCCGAGCGGAAGCCGAACCAGGCGGAGGAGGAGTCGCGCCGCCAGAGGAGCTCGGCGTTGCCCTGGAGGAACGCGGGCTGGAGGCGCCAGGCCCGCCAGGAGCGGACGTCGGCGCGGAGGGCCCACCAGTTCGGCCCGAAGCGGTCGGCGGTGTCGACGATCCCCGCGCCGCGGGGAAGTCCGCCGGTCGAGGGGGAGAGGACGGCCTCGAATTCCCAATGCCAGGGGGAGTCCGCCCGCGCGGCCGAGACGAGGCCGGCGAGGAGCCCGAGGACCAGCGCTGCGGATTTGGCGCCCTTCATGCTCCAAAAACTAACCTCCCGCGCGGCGGGGCGTCCTCCGGGAGCGGCGAATTCCTAAATTCCGTACATGGTCAAGCACACCGTTCTCTGGAAATTCAGGCCGGAAGTCCGGGCCGAGGCCTGCGAAAAGCTCCGCGCGGCGTTCGAGTCGCTGCGGGGCCAGATCCCCGGCCTGCTCTCCCTCGAGGCCCGCGCCAACGAAAACGCCGCCGAGACGACGGTCGACTTCTCGCTGCGGACCGAGCACGCGACCTGGAAGGACCTCGAGGTCTACCAGAAGCATCCGAAGCACCTCGAAATCGTCGGCTACGTCCGTTCGGTGGCGACGGAGCGCCGCGCCATCGACTACGAGGTCTGATGGTCGCCGGGCGCATTCCGTTCGCGTGCGCCCTGCTGGCCGTCTGCGCGCACGCGGCCTTCGCCCAGGTCATCTCCTCCTCCGGCCGGCCCGGCGTGGGTCCGGTCGCCGGCGCCGAGGGCGTCGGGCTGCAGAGACTGCAGATCACCGTCTTCAACGAACTGATTCCCGTCGCGCGGATCGATCCCGCCGAGGGCGCCTCCGACGTCCCCCACGAGGGGAAGTTCATCGGGACCGAGCACCGCTTCACCGCCACCTGGGGGTTCCATCCGCTCTGGGACGTGAACCTCGTCGTCCCCGTGCTGATGGACTACGCCTTCGAGACCGACGTGCGCAGCGCGGGCCTGGGCGACGTCGAGGGGACGCTCGTCCTGCACTGGCCGCGCCTCTTCTCGCGCCACCGGTTCGCGGTCGACCTCGCCGGGACGTTCGGCGGGCTCGTGGACGGCGGGAAGGGATACACGATCCGCGACCCGGCGTTCCTGCGTGAGGACGGGTCGCGCTCCGCCTTCGGGCGCGGCGGGTTCGGCGCCGCCGCGGGATTCTCCTACACGCGGTCGTGGTTCGGACGCGTGCGCCCGCTGCTCTGGCACGCGCGCGCGCGGTACGTCCCGGGGTTCGGCGAGTCGCCGTGGATCGCCAGGGTCGGAACGGCCCTGGAGAAGCGGCTTCCCGAAGGGTGGTCCGTCGGCGCGTGGACGGAATACGAGCGGACGGGCGACGTTCCCTCGCTCGACGGGGAGCCCCACCGGCTCGACGTCGGCGGGCAGGTGTCGTTCCGCACGCCGCGCGGCTTCGCGGTGCAGGGCGGCGTCGTGGGCAACGCGCTTCCCGTCGCCGAGGCGACGGTCTCCGGGCGCGGCGAGAGCTACAGGGCCCCGGTCACCTACAGCCCGCGGTTCTTCATGGCCTTCACGATGGAGCTGCGCGTGGCCTCGGCCGACGTGGACCGCGACGGCGTGCCCGACCACGCCGACGGCTGCCCGCAGACCGCCGAGGACAAGGACGGCTTCATGGACAACGACGGGTGCCCCGACCCGGACAACGACGGCGACGGCTTCTGCGATCCCTGGGTCTCCGAGGAGGGCAAGCTGAAGCGCTACGACAACGTCTGCTCCGGCGTGGACGTCTGCCCGTTCAACCGCGAGGACGTGGACGGCTTCCAGGACGACGACGGCTGCCCCGACCCGGACAACGACGGCGACGGGATCCCCGACCCCGACGACCGGTGCCCGCTGCAGCGCGAGGACCACGACGGCTTCCAGGACGAAGACGGCTGCCCCGACCTCGACAACGACGGCGACGGGATCCCCGACGTCGACGACCAGTGCCCCGAGCGCGCCGAGACATTCAACGGCTTCCGCGACGAAGACGGCTGCCCCGACGACGAGGAGGTGACCGACGAGGTCGAGGCGATTCGCGACGGCGAGCTGACGGGGCTGCGCTTCGAGGAAGGGGTGGCGGAGTGGCCGATGGAGAGCTTCGGCGCGGTCGACAGCCTCGCCCGCGCGATGATCCGCCACCGCACCGCGAAGATCGTCGTGGAGTTCCCGCGCGGGGCGGACGACCGCGTCTCGGTCCGGGGCGGCTCGCTCGCGGCGCGCCGCCTGGATTCGGTGGTGCAGTACCTGATCTCGCGCGGCGTCGACCGCTCGCGCGTGACGGGCGAGCTCGTGGAAGGAACCGGTCCCGTGCGGATCCGGCTGCGCTAGGGGAGGGAAGATGATCAGCGTCGTCGTCCCCGTCTTCGACGTCGAGCCCTGGCTCGGAGCCTGCCTGGAGAGTCTGGCCGCGCAGACGCTCGGCGACTTCGAGGCGATCGTCGTGGACGACGGCTCGACGGACGGAAGCGCCGGGGCCGCGGAGCGGTTCGCGGCGCGCGACGCGCGGTTCCGCGTCGTCCGCGCGGAGCACGGCGGGCTGGCCTCCGCCCGCAACGAGGGGCTCTCGCGCGTCCGCGGCGAATGGATCGCCTTCGTCGACTCGGACGACGCCGTCGCGCCGGACTATCTCGAATCCCTTCTCTCCGCGGCCGAACGCTCCGGCGCGGAGATCGCCTGCTGCGGGAAGCGCGCCTTCGCCGGCGAGCCGCCGCGCGTCGCGCCCGCCGCGGGCCCGCGTCCCTTCGAGGCGCTGTCCGGGCCGGAGGCCGCCGCCCGGGCGCTCCGCCAGTCCGACGCGCCGGACTATTCCGCCTGGGGCAAGCTGTACTCCGCGGCGTTCTGGGGCGGCCGCCGCTTTCCCGCGCGGCGCCGCTTCGAGGACATGGCCCTGGTTCCCGGCGTCCTGGCCGACGCGCGCCGCGTCGCGTTCGTCCGCGACGGACTCTACCTCTACCGCCGGCGCGCGGACGGGCTCCTCGGCACGGCGCTCGCCTCCGACCCGGCCGAACTGCTGGAGATCGCGGAGGGGCTGGAGCGCTCCGTCGGGAGCGCCTCGCCCGAGCTGGCCGCGGCGGCCCGCGCGAACCTGCTCAGCGCCTGCTTCTCCGTCCTCCTGCGCTCCCCGCGCTCGCCGGAAAACGGGGAGGCGCGCGAACGGGCGAGGCGCGGAATCCTCCGGCTGCGCGCGGGCGTCCTCCTCGATCCGCGCTCGCGGCTCAAGAACCGCGCCGCCTGCCTGCTCTCGTTCGCGGGGCTCGGTCCGCTCGAGGCGCTCTTCGGGAGAAAACCGTGATCCCGCGCAGGCTCCACTGGTGCTGGTTCTCCGGCGAGACCCCGCCGCCCCTGGTGGAGAAGTGCCGGGCGAGCTGGGAGCGCTTCCTCCCCGGATTCGAAATCGTGCAGTGGGACGAGCGGAAGGCCCGCGCCGTCGGCCTGCCGTGGATCGACAAGGCGCTCGACGAGCGCCGCTGGGCCTTCGCCGCCGACGCCGTGCGCGTCCACGCGGTCCTCTCCGAAGGGGGAGTCTACCTCGACTCCGACGTGGAGCTGCTGAAGCCGCTCGACCCGCTGCTGGAGCGCTCCTGCTTCTTCGGCCGCGAGAACGGCTCCGACCGGATCGAGGGGGCCGTCTTCGGCGCCGAGCCCGGGAACGCGCTGCTCCGCGCCGCGCTCCGCTTCTACGAAACCGCGGAGTTCTCCTGGACGCCCGAGCTCTCCGACGACATCGTCCTGCCGAAGATCCTGCTGCGGGCGCTCGACGAGGCGCCCGGGACGGAGATCCTGCCGGAGGACCGCTTCTCGCC
>CADBQJ010000106.1 GCA_902796785.1 Fibrobacter succinogenes | reverse complement strand
GGCGAAAAGCGGGTGGAGATGTACAAGTACATCGCCGGGATCCTGGGCGTCGACCCGGTCCCCTCCGACTGGACCGGCTCGGACGACGACTACCTCACCTGCCGAAATCAGACCAGTTTCATGACCCCTTGACGGAAAATCGGGCTTTTCGGCCCGGAAAAGCGTTTTTTCGCCACCCGGCCCGGCCCCCACGAAGGGGCTGGGCTTTCTACATTTCAGCCGCACGTCCGGCAGAAGCCGGGCGCCAATCCTCGAGCAAGAAGGAAGAGACCATTGGGCGCATTTCAAGTGAAAAAGGGCTTCGACATCCCCCTGGAAGGCGAAGCTCCCCGCACGCTTAGAGATCTCCCCGCCAGTCCGCTCGTCGCGTTCAACCCCGAAGAATTCCCGTTCATGAAATGGCGTCTTCTGGTGGCTGAGGGCGACGCCGTGAAGGTGGGCACTCCCATCGCTGCCGCCAAGCAGGATGAGAACATCGTTTTCTGCAGCCCCGTCGCCGGCTCCGTGCACAAGATCGTGCGCGGCGACCGCCGCAAGCTGCTCTCCGTCGTCCTGAAGAACGACGGGTCCGGCGAAGCGATCGACTTCGGCGCCTGGGACATGGCGAAGGTCGGTTCCGCCGGCCGCGACGCGCTGGTCGCGCACCTGCAGAAGGGCGGCCTCTGGCCCCTGCTCAAGCAGCGTCCCTTCGGCAAGCTCGCCGACGCCTCCAAGGCCCCCAAGGCCCTCTTCATCAACGCCATGGAGACCGCCCCGCTGGGCGCCGACCAGGAATTCCTCCTGGCCGACCGCGCGGACGAGTTCACCCTCGGCCTCCAGGCGCTGCTCGAGATCGTCCCGACGATCCACCTCTGCATCCGCCAGGGCTGCAGCTTCGGCGCGCTGGTCCACGCCCAGGGCGTGGACGTGCACACCTTCGCCGGCCCCCATCCCGCGGGCCTGCCCGGCACGCACATCAACATGATCAGCCCGATCAACAAGGGCGAGACGGTCTGGACGATCACCGCCTACCAGGTCTCGCTGATCGGCGAGTTCCTCCGGACCGGCAAGGTCCCGGAACGCCAGATCGTGGCCGTGGCCGGCTCCGCCGCCAAGGACCGCGGGTACTTCCGCGCGACCCGCGGCGCCCAGATCTCCAACATCGTCGGCGGCCAGCCGCTCGAAAACGTCCGCGCGATCGCCGGCACCCCCCTCTTCGGGACCGCCAAGGGCGCCGACGACTGCATCGGCCTGCGCGACGCCTCGGTCTGCCTCATCCCCGAGGAAACCGAGCGCCACTACCTCCTCGGCGACCAGCACTGGACCGGCGCGGGCTTCCACGCCTTCTCCACCTGGCGCCTCTTCGCCTCCCGGCTCTGCTGCCGCGCGAAGAAGTGGGCCCTGAGCACCGCCCTGCGCGGCGGGAAGCGCGCGATCATCCAGCAGGACGTCTACGAACGGTTCTCGCCGCTGGACGTTCCGCTCACCACGCTGGTCAAGGCGATTCCCGGCGGCGACGTCGAACGCCTGGAGCAGCTCGGCCTCTACGAACTCGAACCCGAGGACGTCGCCCTCTGCACCTTCGCCTGCCCCTCCAAGGTGGACGTGGCCGAAGAGATCCGCAAGGGCCTCGCCATTCTCGAAAAGGAGGTCTGAGCGATGAAGAATCCGTTCTCCGCCTTCGGAACCCTCTTCGACAAGCTCGACGAGATGAGCAAGGGCAAGAAGGTGATGGCCACCACGGTCGACGCCTTCGACACCTTCATCCGCACCCCCAAGACCCGCACCACCGGCTCGGTCCACCTGCGCGACGCCCTCGACAGCAAGCGCATGATGAGCACCGTCATCCTGGCGCTGGCCCCCGTGGCGCTCTTCTCGCTCTGGAACACCGGTTTCCAGAAGCTCTCCGCGCTCCAGAACGTCCCGGGCGCGCTGAAGTCCGGCTTCGCGCTGCTCGGCACCGAGCCCACGTTCCTCAACTGCGTCCTGCACGGGCTGTGGCAGTTCGTCCCCGTGATGGCCGTCACCTACGCGGTCGGCCTGGGGATCGAATTCGTCGTCGCCGCCGTGCGCGGGCACGAGGTGAACGAAGGGTTCCTGGTCAGCGGCATGCTGATCCCCCTCACCCTCCCCCCGGACATCCCGCTTTGGATGGTCGCCGTCGGCACCGCCTTCGGCGTGATCTTCGGCAAGGAGGTCTTCGGCGGCACGGGGATGAACTTCCTCAACCCCGCGCTCACCGCGCGCGCCTTCATCTTCTTCAGCTACCCCGGCGCCATCTCCGGCGACACCGTCTGGAAGGCGGTCGACGCCTCGAAGGACGCGCTGGTGGACGGCTTCTCCGGAGCCACTCCCCTGGCGATCGCCGCCGCGACCCCCGCGGGCCAGTGCCCCGTCGCCGCGCTGGAACAGGCCGGGTTCACCCTCAAGTCGATGTTCCTGGGCGTCATGCCCGGCTCGATGGGCGAAACCTCGACGCTGCTCTGCCTGGTCGGCGCCGCGATCCTGGTCGCGACCGGCGTGGCGAGCGCCCGCATCATGGTCTCCGCCGTCGTCGGCGTGCTGGCCGCGGGCGGCCTGCTGAACCTCCTCGCCGGCGACGCGAGCCCCGCCTACTGGCACCTTCCCGCCTACTGGCACCTGGTGATGGGCGGCTTCGCCTTCGGCGCGGTCTTCATGGCCACCGACCCCGTCTCGGCCGCCGCGACCGGAATCGGCAAGATCGTCTACGGCTTCATGATCGGCGTCCTCGTCGTCGTCATCCGCGTGCTGAACCCCGCCTTCCCCGAAGGCGCGATGCTCGCGATCCTGCTGATGAACGTCTTCGCCCCCCTGATCGACCACTTCGTGGTCCAGGCCAACGTCCGCAGGAGGCTGCGCCGTGCTCAATAAGGAAAAGAACTCGTTCTCCATCGCGTTCGCGGCGCTCGTCTGCGCCGTGGCGGCGGGGCTGCTCTCGTTCGCGAGCACGCAGCTGCGCCCCCTGCAGGAGGCCAACGCGAAGCTCGACAAGCAGAAGAACATCCTGATCGTGCTGAAGGTCGGCCGCGACGGCGAACGCTACGGCACCGAGCACGTCAAGGCCTTCTACGCCGACACCGCGGACCAGGCCACCGTGCAGAAGCTCTACGAAACCTACGTCCGCCCCGGCGTGGTCGACCTCGCCTCCGGCGACGTGGTCGAAGGCGCCGACCCCGAGGCGCTCGCCCCCGGACAGGCGCCCATCTGGACGCTCGTGAAGGACGGCAAGGTGGAAGCGGTCGCGATCGACGCGATCGGCAAGGGCCTCTGGTCCACGCTCTACGGCTTCCTCGCGCTGGAATCCGACTTCAACACCGTGCGCGGCATCACCTTCTACTCCCACGGCGAAACCGCCGGCCTGGGCGCCCGCATCGAAGAGGGCTGGTTCCAGGACGGCTTCGTCGGGAAGAAGGTCTTCGACGAAGACGGGAAGCTGGTCTCCGTCGCCGTCGCCAAGGGCGCGACCGCCAAGGGCGACCACGAGGTCGACGGCATCTCCGGCGCCACGCTCACCTGCAAGGGCGTCACCGGCCTGCTGGCGAACGAGCTGAAGGCCTACGGCAAGTGGATCGAAAAGAACCGCGAAGGCGCGGCCGCCCCGGCCGAAGCCCCCGCGGAGGAAGCCGAGGCCCCGGCCGCCGAAGAAGCGGCCGCCGCCGAAACCGCCGCTCCCGCGGCGGAAGGAGCGCAGGAATGAGCAGTCCCTTCTCCACGATGGCGACCCCGATCTTCAAGAACAACCCGGTCCTCGTCCAGGTCCTGGGGATCTGCTCGTCGCTGGCCGTCACGACCAACGTCAGCACCGGCCTCACGATGGGGATCTCGGTCACGGCGGTCGTCGCCCTCTCCAACCTGATTCTCTCCTCGATGCGCAACTGGATCCCCGGCAAGATCCGCATGATCGTCGAACTGGTGGTCATCGCCGTGCTGGTCATCATCACCGACCAGGTGCTGAAGGCCTACGCGTTCGACGTCTCGAAGCGGCTCTCCGTCTTCGTCGCGCTGATCATCACCAACTGCATCGTCATGGGCCGCGTCGAGGCCTTCGCGCTCGCGAACAAGCCGATCCCCTCGCTGCTCGACGGCATCGGGAACGGCCTCGGCTACGGCGCGGTGCTGCTCCTGGTGAGCACGGTGCGCGAAATCGCCGGTTCCGGCACCTGGTTCGGCATGCAGGTCGTCCCGCAGGCCGCCTACGAAGCCGGCTACTCCAACATGGGCCTGATGGTCCTCGCCCCCGGCGCGTTCTTCCTGATCGCGCTGCTGGCCTGGGCGCAGACCGAATTCCTGCTCCGCAAGGGAGGCAAATGATGGAAGACAGTCTCCTCAAGCTGCTGGTCGACTCCATCTTCACGAAGAACATCCTGCTGGTGTTCTTCCTGGGGATGTGCTCCTTCCTCGCCTGCTCGAAGAAGATCAAGACCGCGATCGGCCTGGGCGCCGCCGTCACCTTCGTGCTGACGATCGCCACCCCGGTCAACTGGGCGGTCTACAACTTCGTCCTCCGCCCCGGCGCCCTCTCGTGGACCGGGAACGCGGAGCTGGCGGGGCTCGACCTCTCCTTCCTGACCTTCATCACCTTCATCGCGGTCATCGCGTCGCTGGTGCAGCTGGTCGAGATGGTCGTCGACAAGTACTCCCCCTCGCTCTACGCGGCGCTGGGCGTCTTCCTGCCGCTGATCACGGTGAACTGCGCCATCCTCGGCGCCTCCCTCTTCATGGTCGAGCGGAACTACACGGTCTCCCAGTCCGCGGTCTTCGGATTCGGGTCCGGCCTCGGCTTCTGGATCGCCATCGTCGCGCTGGCGGCCGTCCGCCAGAAGCTCGAATACTCGAACTTCCCCCGCGGCCTGCGCGGCCTTCCCGGGGTTTTCATCATCAGCGGCCTCATCGCCATGACCTTCATGGCGTTCGGCGGCATGTAAGGAGCGAACGATGGTCATCGCGGTCAGCATTGTCGTATTCACCGTCGTCATCGTCGCGCTCGTCGCGCTGCTGATGTTCGCCGGATCGAAGCTTCTGCCCCAGGGCAAGGTGAAGATCGGCATCAACGGAAACCCCGAAATGGCCAAGGAGGTCGCCCCCGGGCAGACGCTCCTGAGCGCCATGGCGAACGAAGGCGTCTTCATCCCCTCCGCCTGCGGCGGCGGCGGCGCCTGCGGCCAGTGCAAGTGCAAGGTCCTCTCCGGCGGCGGCGAGCTGCTTCCCACCGAAGCGGCCCACATCAACCGCAAGCAGGCGGCCGACCACTGGCGCCTCGCCTGCCAGGTGAAGATCAAGAACGACATGGAGATCCAGGTCCCCGAGTCGATCCTCGGCGTGAAGGAATGGGAATGCGAGGTCATTTCCAACAAGAACGTCGCGACCTTCATCAAGGAGTTCATCGTGCAGCTGCCCCCGGGCGAGCACATGGACTTCCTGCCCGGTTCCTACGCGCAGATCAAGATCCCGAAGTACGAGATGGACTACGACGTCGACATCGACAAGTCCCTCATCGGCGACGCCTATCTGCCCGCGTGGGAGAAGTTCGGCCTCTTCGGCCTCAAGGCGAAGAACACCGAGCCCACCATCCGCGCCTACTCCATGGCGAACTACCCGGCCGAAGGCGACCGCATCATGCTGACGGTCCGCATCGCCACGCCCCCCTTCAAGCCGAAGGACCAGGGCCCCGGCTTCATGGACGTCCCTCCGGGCATCTCCTCCTCCTACATCTTCTCGCTGAAGCCCGGCGACAAGGTGACGATGAGCGGCCCCTACGGCGACTTCCATCCGCAGTTCGACTCGAAGCGCGAGATGATCTGGGTGGGCGGCGGCGCCGGCATGGCTCCCCTGCGTGCGCAGATCATGCACATGACCAAGACCCTGCACACCACCGACCGTGAGATGCACTACTTCTACGGAGCCCGCGCCCTCAACGAGGTGTTCTATCTTGACGATTTCCTCGGCCTGGAGAAGGAGTTCCCCAACTTCCATTTCCACCTTGCCCTCGACCGTCCCGACCCGGCTGCCGATGCCGCAGGTGTCGCCTACACGCCGGGCTTCGTGCATCAGGTCATGTACGAAACCTACCTGAAGGACCACGAGGCTCCCGAGGATGTGGAATACTACATGTGCGG
>CADBQJ010000105.1 GCA_902796785.1 Fibrobacter succinogenes | reverse complement strand
CCCATGTAGAGCTCCGCGCCGTCGCCGGCGCGGGCGCAGAGCAGCGCCCCGCAGAGGGCGACGGAGAAGAGGAGCTTTCCGGCGAAGCGGGCCATGTCACAAAGATATTCACGCGGGCCGCGCGGACGACGGAAAAGGCGCCTCCTCGGAGGCGCCTTCGTGTTCCGCGGAAGCGGGCGGACTAGAGGGCGAGGTACTTGATGCCCTTCTGGTCCTTGATCTTCAGCTGCACGTAGTCGGGCTGGAAGCCGCTGTCGAAGGAGAAGGAGACCTGGGTCACGCAGTCGGCTTCGGGTTCGAGGCCGGGGGTGTCGGAGGCCGGGATGCCCGCCTTGGGGTCGCCCTTGTTGACGGTGTGCTGGCATTCCTTGGAGATCTCGGTGGTGTTGGGGACTTCCTTGCCGTCCTTGCCGACCAGGGTGATCTGCTCCTTCTTGAGAAGCACGTTGCCGCCGGACGAGTTCCAGATGTTGAGGGCGCCCTTGAAGCCGGTGGGGGAGGGCGAGAAGCCGCCGACGCCGAAGCCCATCACGAAGTGGCCGCTGTACTTGTTGTTGATGGCCGGGTTGGGCGAGATTTCGTTCACGCCGGGCGACCAGATCAGCAGGTTGTGGCGGTTGATGCGGCGCACCTTCAGCAGGGCGTCGTCGAGGGTCTTGTTGTCGGGGACCAGGTTCTTGACCTCGAGCAGGTAGTATTCCGCGGCCACGGCGTCGTCCGCGCCGGGGTTGCCGTATTCGGAGACGACCTTCTTCACCCATTCGTCGGAGATCTCCTGGCGGTACTTCTTCTCGATTTCCACGCCGGCGTTGCCGCGCTTGGCGAGCGAGGCCGCGCTGTCGAGCAGGCGGTAGGCCTCCAGGCGCTGGGGGTAGTCGTCCATGGCGGTGCGCAGCTTGGCCACGTCGCAGAAGGCCTGGACCACTTCCTGCAGCACGGCGGAGTTGGTGGAGTTCGCGAGGAGGTTCGGGATGGCCAGCGTGTATTCGAGGATCACGTCGGCGTTCACGCCTTCCTTCTGGGCCACCTGCATCATCAGGCGGGTCATGGTGAGCGCGTAGTTGTCGTTGAACTCTTCCGAGCCGTTGCCCTTCTTTTCCACCTGGAGGTAGGCGCGCATGGCGTTTTTGTACATGCCCTTTTCCAGGTATTCGTCGCCCTTCTTTTCCTGACCGCTCTTGCACGCGGAGAGGGCCAGAACGGCCGCGGCGCATCCCAATGCGACAAATTTCCGAAGTTTCATTTTTCCCGCCTTTGGTGGTGGAGTTGAGTTGCGGTGCCGGAGCGCGCCCTCGCGCCCTCCGTTGCCCCTTCGGGAAATCTACGCTCCTTTGGCGTTTTCCGGCGCGATTTCGGCCGTCCGGCGTTCTCTTTTACGGGGATTTAACATGGCGGGAGGCCGTTTCCGGCCCCCGGAAGGCGAAAAAGGGGTGCGGAGGGGGCGAAAAAGGCGTTTTTTTCTATATTCACGCCGCCGTCAAAATCGGTCTTCACACCTCAACCAAGGACAGGACAATGGCCATCAAAGTTGGCATCAATGGTTTCGGCCGCATCGGCCGCATGGTTTTCCGCGCCGCCGTGGAAAACTTCTCCAAGGACATCGAAGTCGTCGGGATCAACGACCTTCTCGACCCCGACTACCTCGCCTACATGCTGAAGTACGACTCCGTGCACGGCATCTTCAACCACGACATCAAGGTCGACGGCAACTTCATGATCGTCGACGGCAAGAAGATCCAGGTCTTCGCCGAAAAGGATCCCTCGGCCATCACGTGGGGCGCCCTGGACGTCGACGTCGTCGTCGAATCCACCGGCTTCTTCCTCACCGAAGAACTGGCCTCGGCCCACCTCAAGGCCGGCGCCAAGAAGGTGATCATGTCCGCCCCCTCCAAGGACGCCACCCCGATGTTCGTCTACGGCGTGAACCACAAGACCTACGCCGGCCAGAAGATCATCTCCAACGCCTCCTGCACCACCAACTGCCTGGCGCCCCTGTCCAAGGTGATCAACGACACCTTCGGCATCAAGCGCGGCCTGATGACCACCATCCACGCCGCCACCGCCACCCAGAAGACCGTCGACGGCCCCTCCAAGAAGGACTGGCGCGGCGGCCGCGGGATCCTCGAAAACATGATCCCCTCCTCCACCGGCGCCGCCAAGGCCGTCGGCAAGGTCATCCCCGAACTGAACGGCAAGCTCACCGGCATGTCCGTCCGCGTCCCCACCTCCGACGTCTCGTTCGTCGACCTGACCTGCGAACTGAACAAGCCCGCCACCTACGAAGAAATCTGCGCCGCCATGAAGAAGGCCTCCGAAGGCGAACTGAAGGGCATCGTCGGCTACACCGACGAAGCCGTCGTCTCCACGGACTTCCGCAACGACGCCCGCACCTCCATCTTCGACGTGAAGGCCGGCATCCAGCTCGACCCCACCTTCGTCAAGCTGTGCGCCTGGTACGACAACGAATGGGGCTACTCCAACAAGGTCCTCGAAATGGCCCGCGTCATCGCCGGCTAGCCGGAAACCGAACGGAAAAAAGAGGGCGCGTCGGGAAACCGGCGCGCCTTTTTCGTCCCCCGACCCCGTCCGACCCGCTTTTTTTCTAATTTCACGGGCCGAAACGCCGCACGGCGCATCTCCCACAACCGAGGGTTAGTCAAATGGCAAAGCTTTTCATCGAAGACCTCGACCTGGCCGGCAAACGCGCCCTGATCCGCGTCGACTTCAACGTCCCCCAGGACAAGGTCACCGGCGAGATCACCAACACCAAGCGCATCGAAGCCGCGCTCCCCACCATCCGCTACGCGCTCGACAAGGGCGCCGGCGTCATCCTGATGAGCCACCTCGGCCGTCCCAACGGCAAGGTCGTCGCCAAGTACACGCTCGCCCCCGTCGCCGAAAAGCTCCAGGAGCTGCTCGGCCGCCCCGTCAAGTTCCTGAAGGACTGCGTCGGACCCGAAGTCGAGGCCGAATGCGCCAAGGTCAAGCCCGGCGACGTCGTGCTGCTCGAAAACCTCCGCTTCCACATCGAAGAGGAAGGCAAGGCCAAGATCAAGAAGGAAGACGGCACCGAGGAGAAGATCAAGGCCGACAAGGAGAAGGTCGCCGAGTTCCGCGCGAGCCTGACCCGCCTGGCCGACGTCTACATCAACGACGCCTTCGGCACCGCCCACCGCGACCACTCCTCGATGACCGGCGTGCAGCTTCCCCAGCGCGCCTGCGGCTACCTGATGAAGAAGGAGCTCGACGCGTTCGCCGCCGTGCTCGACAACCCCACCCGCCCCCTGCTCGCCATCCTCGGCGGCGCCAAGGTCGCGGACAAGATCCAGCTGATCAACAACCTGCTCGACAAGGCCGACCAGATCATCATCGGCGGCGGCATGGCCTTCACCTTCAAGAAGGTGCTGACCGGCATGTCGATCGGCTCCTCGCTCTTCGACGAAGAGGGCGCCAAGCTCGTGCCCGACCTGATGAAGAAGGCCGAGGCCCAGGGCAAGCAGATCATCCTCCCCGTCGACTACGTGATCGCCGACAAGTTCGCCGCCGACGCCGAAAAGCGCGAAGCCGACGACTCCACCGGCATCCCGGACGGCTGGATGGGCCTCGACGTCGGCCCCAAGTCCTCCAACAAGTTCGTCAAGGCGATCCTCGCCGCCAAGACCATCGTCTGGAACGGCCCCGCGGGCGTGTTCGAGTTCGACGCCTTCGCGGCCGGCACCAAGGCCATGGCCGACGCCATCGTGCAGGCCACCGCCGAAGGCGCGACCACGGTCATCGGCGGCGGCGACACCGCCACCGCTGCCAAGAAGTACGGCGCCGACAAGAAGGTGACCCACACCTCCACCGGCGGCGGCGCCTCCCTCGAATTCCTCGAAGGCAAGACCCTCCCCGGCGTCGCGGCCCTCTCGGACAAGTAACGAACAGCAAAGGAAAGGTTCACAGATGCGCAAGATCATCATCGCCGGCAACTGGAAGATGAACAAGGGCGTGGCGGACTCCGTCAAGCTCGCTTCCGAAATCGCGGCCGCCGCCAAGCCCGTCGAGGGCGTGGAAGTGGTCGTGGCCCCCACCTACCTCGCCACCGCCAAGGTCGCGGACGTCCTCAAGGGCTCCGCGGTCAAGCTCGCCGTGCAGGACGTCCACTGGGAAGACCAGGGCGCCTACACCGGCAAGGTGAGCGTCGACATGGTGAAGGAACTGGGCGTGGAATACGTCATCATCGGCCACTCCGAACAGCGCCAGTACTTCGGCGAAACCGACGAGAAGGTGAACAAGAAGGCCGCCAAGATCCTCGCCGCCGGCATGAAGCCCATCATCTGCATCGGCGAAACCCTCGACCAGCGCAACGGCGGCCAGCTCGAAGCGGTCCTCTCCGCGCAGGTGAAGGGCGCGTTCGCCGGCATCTCCGCCGAAGACGCCTCCAAGTGCGTGATCGCCTACGAACCCGTCTGGGCCATCGGCACCGGCGTGGTCGCCACCGACGAACAGGCCGAGGAAACGCAGGCCTTCGTCCGCGGCGTGGTCCGCGGCCTCTACGGCGACGCGGTCGCCGAGGGCATGACCATCCAGTACGGCGGCTCGATGAAGCCCGGCAACGCGGCCGGCCTCCTCGCCCAGAAGGACATCGACGGCGGCCTGATCGGCGGCGCGGCCTTGAAAACCGACAGCTTTATTGCTATCGTTGACGCCGCCGTCAAAATGGTTCAAAAGGCGTAGGTCAAATGGGTTTCGTTTTCTGGCTTTTGATCGCCGTCCACGTGGTGCTCTGCCTCGTGCTCGTCCTGCTCGTCCTCGTGCAGAACGACAAGGGCGGCGGCATCGCGGCGCTGGCCGGCGGGAGCAGCTACTCCTCGCAGGGCGCCGGCGCGGCGACCTTCATCCAGAAGCTGACCCGCGGCGTCGCCTTCGCCTTCATGCTGGTCGTGCTCGCGATCAATTTCTACGTTTCGCATCTCACGCAGAACCAGCAGACGGGATCCGAACTGAAGGGCGCCTTCCAGGAAGAGACCGGCCTCGGCGGGATCATCCCCCAGGAAGCGCCCGTCGAACAGAACCAGGGAACGGCCGAATGACGTTCAACGCGGACGTGGTGGAATTGGTAGACACGCTAGCTTGAGGTGCTAGTGACAGCAATGTCATGACGGTTCAAGTCCGTCCGCCCGCACGAAAGGCGCTTCCGAAGGGAAGCGCCTTTTCGCTATCTTTCCCCGCATGGCGCACCCCATCCGTCGTCTCCTCTACGGTCTCCTCCCCAAGGCAACGATGAGCCGCCTTTTCGGCCGGCTGATGGCCGTCGAGCGCGAACCGGTCGCCTCCTTGGGAAAAGCGGTCTTTCTCCGTTTCTGCAAACCGGATCTCTCCGAAGCGGAACTCCCCGCGGAGAGCTATCCCAGCGCCCAGGCGCTCTTCACGCGCCGGCTGCGCCCCGGCGCCCGCCCGGTCGCCGACTCCCCGCTGGTGTCGCCCGTCGACTCGCGGCTGCGCGACTCCCGGACCTTCGACGCGCCCGAGCTGGCCATGGTGCAGGCCAAGGGGATCGAATACACGCTCCCGCAGCTGGTCGGCGACGCGGAACTGGCCGCCGGGTTCGCCGGCGGGAGGTGGGGGACCCTCTACCTCGCCCCCTTCGACTACCACCGCATCCACGCCCCGTGCGACGCGGTCCTCGAGGAGACGATCTACCTGCCCGGCAACTTCTGGCCCGTCAACGACTGGAGCGTGGAGACCGTTCCCGGCCTCTTCGCCGTGAACGAGCGCGTCGTCTCCGTCCTGCGCCACCCCTCCGGCGCGCGTCTCCTGGTGGTGATGGTCGCCGCGACGAACGTGGGGCAGATCCGCCTGGCCTACGACCCCGGCTTCGCCACCAACGCCCGCCCGCGCCGCGTCGCGCGCCGCTGGAAGCCCGAGTCGCCCGTCGAGTTCCGCAAGGGGGACGAGCTCGGGACCTTCATGTTCGGCTCCACGGTGGTGCTCGTCCTCGACTCGAAGTGGGACGGGATCCTTCCCGCCGCCCCCTTCTCCATGGTCGGACGGGCCGTCAAGACGGGGCAGGCCCTTTGAACCCGATTCCGTTCGAAACCGTCCGCGCGGACCTTCTCCGGCTGCGGCGGGAGCGCGCGGCCGACCCCATGCCCGAGGTCGCCTGGCTCGACGCCGAGGGGATCGAAGGCCCCGAGGAGCGGCTGCGCTGGCTGCTGCTGCGCTGCGCGCTCGACCAGGGAATCGGCGTCCGCCT